>JAZFTU010000024.1:0-4351 GCA_036446855.1 Hydrothermarchaeaceae archaeon (SeqCode)
ATGAGAATCAGTGTGGTTGGAGACTTTAATACAGTAACCGGTTTTAGGTTGGCAGGTATCAAAGAGGCGTATGAGGTAGAAGAGCCAAAAAAAGCAGTGGAAACCTTAAAGGGGCTCTTAAAAAAGGATATTGGGCTTATAATCATTACAGAAAGGCTTTTTGACCAGATTAGAGATGAGACTTCGGAACTATTTGAAGGGAAAACCCTCCCTGTAATAGTGGAAATACCTGATAAACAGGGTCCGATTGAAGGGAAGGCAGACCCGATTAAAGCACTCATCAGAAAGGCGGTCGGAGTAGATATTAACTTTGATTAGAGGTGAAAAAAATGGTCAGAGGAAAGATAATAAAAGTTGCAGGCCCCGTTATTGTTGCGAAAGGTATGAGGGGTTCTCTTATGTACGAGGTTGTCAGGGTGGGAAAGGAGAACCTTATAGGGGAGATTATTGAAATTGAGGGAGACAAAGCGACAATTCAGGTTTATGAAGAGACGGCCGGACTTGAGCCGGGCGAAGACGTAGTCAGTACCGGATCCTCTCTTACTGTTGAACTGGGCCCCGGCATCATCAAGAGGATATACGACGGCATCCAAAGGCCCCTTGAGGTTATCAAAGAGAAAACAGGAACATATATATCAAGGGGCGCGGACGTGCCATCGTTAGACAGGAAAAAGAAATGGAAATTTACACCGACGGTGAAGAAGGGGGATAATGTCTCTGCAGGCGACTTTATTGGAAAGGTGCCCGAAACCGAGATAGTTCTTCATAGGATAATGGTTCCACCTGACGTGAAAGGGGTTGGAGAAATTATTAAAATAGCAAATGAAGGAGAGTATACCGTAGAAGATGTGGTTGCCACTCTCAAGACCGATGAGGGAGAAAGGGAGATAAAAATGATGCAGAAGTGGCCTGTTCGGACTGCAAGACCCTTCAAAGAAAAGCTGGACCCGAATGTTCCTTTAATAACAGGACAGAGAATCCTTGATACGTTCTTTCCCTTGGCGAAGGGCGGGACGTCTGCTATTCCCGGCCCATTTGGTGCGGGGAAAACAGTAATACAGCACCAGCTCGCAAAATGGAGTGATGTAGACATTGTTGTATATGTCGGCTGCGGGGAGAGGGGTAATGAGATGACAGAGGTGCTCGAGGAATTTCCCCATCTGTTAGACCCTAAAACCAAAAAGCCCCTTATGGAAAGGACGATTATGATTGCCAACACATCAAACATGCCAGTGGCTGCAAGAGACGCAAGCGTGTACACAGGCATCACGCTCGGAGAATATTACAGGGACATGGGGTACAGCGTGGCACTCATGGCAGATTCTACTTCGCGATGGGCAGAGGCTATGAGAGAGATTTCAGGAAGGCTTGAGGAAATGCCGGGAGAGGAAGGTTATCCTGCATATCTTGCATCCAGGCTGGCAGCTTTTTATGAGCGTGCAGGAAGGGTAATTGCACTGGGCAGTAACGAGCGAGAGGCCTCATTAAGCATCATCGGCGCCGTATCGCCTCCCGGCGGTGATTTTTCAGAACCTGTCACCCAAAATACCCTTAGGATTACCAAAGTTTTCTGGGCTCTTGATGCATCTCTTGCTGACAGGAGACACTTCCCTTCCATCAACTGGCTTAGTAGCTATTCACTTTACACTGACAGCGTCAATGATTGGTGGGATAAAGAGGTCTCAAGTGACTGGAAGGAACTTAGGGTAAAGGCCATGGCACTGCTCCAAAAAGAGGCAGAGCTACAGGAGATAGTCCAACTCGTTGGGGCAGATGCCCTCCCTGAAAAGGATAGAGTGATGCTTGAGGGCGCAAGGGTGATTAGAGAGGACTTTCTGCAGCAGTTTGCGTATGACGAGGTTGATTCGTACTGCAGCGCAAAAAAACAGTTTGAAATGTTGAAAATCATGCTGGGTTTCTTTGACAGGTCGCTTGATGCGGTAGAAAAGGGCCTTCCAGCCAAGTACATAGCAGATATGGAAGTAAAAGAAGATATTGCCAGACTAAAGTACGTAAAAAATGAGGAGATAGAGAAGTCGATAAAAGACACAAATAAAAAAATCGATGACCAGCTGAGCACCCTTATTGAGAAGCACGAGGTGAAGTAGTTGATTTCTGTTAGAGAGTATACATCAGTGTCAGAGGTGGCAGGGCCACTGATGATTGTAGACGGTGTTGAGGGCGTGGGATATGGGGAGGTTGTTGAGATAACGATTCCGTCAGGAGAAAAGCGCAGGGGACAGGTGCTCGAAGCACTGGAAGGAAGGGCAGTCGTGCAGGTGTTTGAAGGTACCCGCGGTATTGATACCAGCAAGACCAAGGTGAGATTTACGGGACAGACTGTACGCATTCCAGTGTCAACTGAGATGCTGGGCAGGATATTTGATGGCACTGGACGACCTATCGACAAAGGGCCAGAGATTATCGCAGAGGACGAATTGGATATAAACGGAAACCCCATGAATCCTACAGCAAGGGAATTTCCCAGGGAATTTATACAGACAGGCATATCAACAATAGACGCAATGAACACTCTTGTCAGGGGGCAAAAACTTCCAATATTCTCTGGAGCTGGAATGCCTCACAACGAGCTTGCTGCCCAGATAGCAAGGCAGGCGAAAGTGCTTGGAAAGGAAGAGGAATTTGCAGTGGTATTTGCTGCAATGGGAATCACATTTGAGGAGGCTTCATTTTTTATGAAGGATTTTGAGAGGACGGGCGCTCTTGAGAAGGTGGTTGCTTTTATAAATCTTGCAGACGACCCGGTAATCGAGAGGATTATTACTCCGAGAATGGCGCTTACAACTGCTGAATATCTTGCATTCGAGAAAGACATGCACGTACTTGTGATAACAACTGATTTGACAAACTACTGTGAAGCCTTAAGGGAGATAGCTGCCGCAAGGAGCGAGGTTCCAGGAAGAAGGGGATATCCCGGATACATGTACACCGACCTTGCAACGCTTTATGAAAGGGCCGGAAGAGTCCGTGGCAAAAAGGGCTCAATTACCCAGATGCCGATCCTCACCATGCCTGACGACGACATAACCCATCCGATTCCAGACCTGACGGGCTACATCACAGAAGGTCAATTTGTTATATCAAGGGAGATTCACAGGAAGGGCATCTATCCACCTGTGGACGTTTTGCCGTCCCTTTCGCGGTTGATGAAGGGGGGAATAGGGGAAGGTAGAACAAGAGAAGACCATGCAAACGTCTCAGACCAACTATATTCAGCGTATGCCGAAGGCAGAGATTTGAGGGACCTTGTAGCAGTGGTGGGCGAAGAATCTCTTGCTGAAAAAGATAGAAAGTACCTCGAGTTTGCTGACAGATTTGAAAAGGAGTTCGTGAACCAAGGACGAGATGAAGACAGGAGCATTGAAAGGACACTTGAGATAGGCTGGGACCTTTTAAGTATTCTCCCCAAAAGTGAATTAAAAAGAATAAAAGACGAATTCATCGAAAAGTATCATCCCAAACAAACGTAATATTGAAAGTTTAGGCATATTCAAATGGCAGAAAAAATAGAGGGTGTTAAGCCCACAAGGATGGAACTACTAAAGCTCAAACGGAGAGCAGAGCTTGCAGATAAAGGACACAGACTCCTAAAGGAGAAAAGGGATGCTCTTATTATGGAGTTCTTCTCCATTCTCGAAGACGCAAAGGGAGTTAAAAGGCAGGCGAACAAAGCATTAAGTGAGGCCTTTGAGTCAATTATTCTTGCCCGTGCCACGCTAGGAACGGTCGCGGTAGCCCAGGTATCGATGGCCGTCGAAGAGACATCGCCTATCAAAACAGGCACAAAGAGCATTATGGGCGTGAAGGTCCCAACTCTAAAACTTGAAAGCGTCAAAAGAAATCCTACAAGGAGAGGTTATGGATTTATTGACACGTCATCACAGCTTGATAAGGCGGCAGAAAGATTTGAGATAGCCCTTTCAATCGTCGTTCAGCTTGCCGAAGTAGAAAAGGCGATAAGACTTCTTGCAGAGGAAATAGAAAGCACAAAGCGCAGGGTAAACGCTCTTGAAAACATTGTAATCCCAAAATTGGAAGGTACAGTAAAATACATAGAGATGCGCCTTGATGAAATGGAGAGGGAGAACTTCTTTAAGCTGAAGAGAATAAAGGTTACAACAGAGTGACGTCTTTTTGTATATTTATGCCTTGTCTTTGTATTCTCTAGACACAACATTTCCCATTTGGAATGTCATTTCCGTGTGGGCACTTTTTCGGGTGGCCAAGTTTTGTGCAAACGGCCTCTGCAATCTTTTCAGATATGTGATGCTCTATGTCGCACGCCACACGCTCCTGGGAGGCATCGTCAAGGTCTACTTCCAGCATCTCA
>JAZFTU010000025.1:0-3955 GCA_036446855.1 Hydrothermarchaeaceae archaeon (SeqCode)
GAGAATGTGCAGCAAGAGGGGGTCAATGATGGGGGCTTTAAGCTCCTGGTGGTCAGCAGCGCCTCGGATTCAGTTGAAGTCTATGACTACCAGAAAAGGAAAACAATAACCACCATATCAGTAGGCAAGAACCCCAGAGACATCATCCTTTCTCATGACAAAGAACTGGCCTTTGTAAATAACATGGGCGAGGGCGCAATATCGGTGATAGATGTGGAAAACTTTAAGGTGGCATCCACCCTCCAGGTGGGAGAAAAGCCATGGGACATGGTGATATCTCCAGATGACAAATTCCTCTATGTCAGCAATCAAGGGGGAGGCTCTGTATCTGTCATCAACGTAAAGGAGTTACGGGTTGTTTCAACGGTCAAGGTAGGCACTGCTCCAACGGCGATGACTTTTGCCACCGAAGGGAAGAAGGTTTTCGTGTCCAACAGTGGCTCTAGCGACGTCACAGTAATCGATACCGCCACCCTTAAAGCAATCGCAACCATACCCGTAGGACCTAGACCTGAGCACGTGATAAATAACGGAGACTATGTTTTTGTGATCAACCAGGGAGATAACACAATTTCTGTAATCCACGTGGACCTCCTGGACATCCCTGTTGGCACCTTCGGAGCAGATGATATTGCAGATTGCGGCCCCGTCGTATCAGACCAGGACTTTACTTACACCACAATCCCTGACAAGAACCTTGTGCTGAAGCTATGGGTTGAGGATATGTCACTGGAAGCAGAAATACCAGTAGGAGAAAGGCCTTATCAGTTCTCCTTCTCTCCTGACAATCAAATCGGTTTTGTAACCAATTCCGGTTCAGATGATATTTCTGTTTTGAATCTTACAGCTTCCCGGGTTATTGAAAACCTGCCCGTTGGAAAAGGGCCAATGGGGCTGGCGGTTGTTTAAGCCAAACAGCCTCTCTTAGTTTCTGCGCCTATAAAGCCTGTATGCTCCAAGGGGCAGCATCATCAGGGCCAGAATTGCAGTAGGACCACAGACTCCCTTGCTCTCGGCTTTGGCTGCATCAGCGGCTGTATTCGCAGATTCTAATGATTCCTCCAGCTCGTGAATCTCTGTCTCTGTATCGGCAAGGTCCATCTTTAATGCGCTGAGTTCTTCTACAGCATGCGCTGCCATTAACTGTGCTCCGATGACTCCCTCTGGCTTGTTAAGTCCTTCGATGGTCTTAATCTTGGTCAGCGTTGCCACGTCTATGACATCAACGACGTTCTTAGATGGTCCGGAGACATAGAGTTTAGAGCCATCGGGAGACAGGTCACCAGTACGTGGCTTCCCACCCTCTGTAAGAGATATCTCCTTTATAATATCCAAGGTAGCAATGTCAATAACAGAGACACTCGCGCTATCCTGCATTATCATAAAGGCATATTTGTTGTCCAAGGTTATCTCGTTGCTCTGGGATCCTTCTCCCAGCATTTCCTTAACTGTTACACCCTTTGGCTCCAAGGCTGCCTTGGCTTGGTCGAGAAGCTCTCCAGGTACGAATCTGACTACTTCTTTTGGATTGGCGGGGTCACTGACGTCAATAACGCTCTCGGTTCCTTTCTTTCCTTCTTTGTTTTCCATAAACACGTATTTCCCGTCCCAGCTTACAGTAGTCATGAAAGGACTAACTGCAACACTCTCATCAATGCGTGTTATGTCTATTGTAACGAGGACTTTCTTGTTCTCTATATCAAGAACGCCGAACTTGTCTGAAAAGATTCCGGGGATATAGTCGTATTTCCCGTCCGCCGATATGGTCGCATCGCAGATTCCGAATTTCTCGGGCCACTTGACCTCGGCTATCACCTTTCCAAAGTTCTCTGAGGATTCGTCCATGTCGATGAAGTAGCTGATGTCCACATCCCTCGAACTGGTTACCAGAAGTTTGCCATCAGGAGTGAATTCCTGCCAGTTTTTCTTGCTCTTCAGATCCAGGGAGGAAACTACCTCTCCGGTCAAAGTTAGTATATCGACTCCCTTCCCCGTATTAAAGGCCAGGTAGTTTTTGTTCCATTGGTTTGCGGGCCATGAACCCTTGGTACCTACTGAAATCGTACCAACTATAGTATCTGTATCGGTATCTATCATGCTCAGGGTTTTATCCCCGGCATTTGAAACGTAGATAATATCGTCCGCATACACTGGAGCTGCTAACACCGCTAGCAATAAACCCATTAAAAAAATTTTCATATTCATGTTTAACCCATTTTATGACCTAGATATATAAACGTTTTGATTCCTGGTCCTGTTGGCGAAAAAGAGTGATTTTACCAGAGCTTGTGATTACACCACTCAAAAGACTAGGGTACCAAGAAGTTTTTAGACATGTGGTGGAGTAGGGTCGGGGCCCCATAAAAAAATTCGAGGTGGTGGAGGCGAATCGGAGGAACAACGGGATCCCCGAACCACTTTGTACTATTGAGACAATGAGTTATATTTATATTGGCAATACTCTATATACCTGTATATATTTGTTAACTTGAGGGGTGCCAAATTCTGGGGTAAATAGACGTTTAATCCCCTTGATGATCATGATTAATCCTGTCTCCCACATTGTCAATCCAACACCAGAGATTGACTTTTCCGCTAGATTCGCAATGTTTGATGGTCGAAAGATCCCTTAACCACTCTTTTTCCCCTTTTTTTATGATTTAAGTTTCTTTAAATCCTATTATAATAGCGCATCATACAGATAAATAAATTTTGGTCGATTTGGATGGCTCCTGCAAGCTTTGATGCGGGCACCTTCGATTAAACTCAAAAAGTAACCTCGTTCACGAAGTGAATGAAACGACGTTATTCGAAACAAAAAATTGTCAGGCTCTGGATGGCCATTCCTGGAAAGATTTTTTGTAAGAAAATTCAAACGTCGAAAATTCGCATTTGGAGTGCGAATTTTCAGGCGTTTAAATATGGGCCTGCTGGGATTCGGACCCAGGACCTCCGCCATGTGAGGGCGACGTCATAACCAGCTAGACTACAGGCCCTAATGCTCCCTATAATCCTTTTGTTATTATATCTTTTTCCAAGGGCAAATGCTGTAAATCTTGCATCTCAGAATCCCTGGGCCTCCTCGATAGTGCGCAGCAATTTTTTGGTTGAGAGGCCCGTCTTTGTCTTGATTTTGTTAACATCGTTTTTGGCGAGGTCTCTTACCCGCATGAGGCCGGCATTGGAAAACCGCTCTAAAGAGTTCCTGTCAAGGGTGCGGAGCATGGTTATGGGGTAGAGGTTTCTTTTTTCGATGAGGGTTTCCAGACCCTGGTTTTTGGGATATCTCCAGCAGAGAAGTCTCATGCCCGTGCATTCAGCATATTTTCTCGCCTGAAGTGAGCCCCTCGTATTGCAGGCCAGCCAGACGCCGGAAAAGCCGTGGCCGCCATTATTTAGGTCCATGAGCCGGGCAGGTGTATAGGACCTCTTTTAGGTCGACGTAAGTTCCGAGGGAGTTTTGATACTTGCACTCGATGATGTACTTTTTGCCGTTTTCTTCTGCTATTATGTCAATTTCATGAGTTGCGCACTCCCCCTTGATTTTTTTGCGAAGTGTTGTTGAGTAGCTATATACTTCAAGAACTCTTGCCTGTTCGAGATAATCAACATATTTCTTCTCAAGCCTTCCTTTTAGAACGAAATGATAATGCATGAGGTATATTGTTGCTTTTGAAACCGATGCTGGCTATGGCCGAAAGAGCAACATGATACATCGAGTAATAAGACGAAACGACAACCCAGTCCTATCCCTCGTAATCAGAAGAAAGGCCAATCTCCCCTTTGACTTTCTCGTTTTCGGACAGTGCCCATAGCGCCCTTGTGGTGACAAGGTTATGCCTCGCCTTCTCAAGAAAATTGCCTGAGAGCCGGCGTATTCCCCTTGCACGCTGGAACTGCCCCTTTTTCTCATAATCTTTCAGTTTCCTTTCAAGGAACTCTTCTGTTTTCATAA
>JAZFTU010000026.1:0-12462 GCA_036446855.1 Hydrothermarchaeaceae archaeon (SeqCode)
CTGAAATGCCTCTATCCTCTCCCTGCAGGTGCCGCAAACGCCGCATGCCTTTTCTCCGCCTTTGTAACAGGACCAGGTATCTTCAAATGGCACTTTCAGTTCATCAGCCAATTTTACAATCTCTGCCTTGGTTTTGTGAACAAAGGGGGCCTTAATTTCCAATTCTGGCATATCATTTGCAATTTTGGCGGTAAGGCTCTGGCTTTGTATGAACTCCCAGCGGCAGTCCGGATAAATTGTCCGATCATTATAATGGGCCGCATAAAAAACCTTGTCAGCGCCAATGCTAATCGCATATCCCACTGCGATATTCAGCATGATTGCGTTTCTATTCGGGACAACCGTAACTTTTTGGGATTCATGGGTATAGTGCTCCTCGGGAATTTTGATGCTTTCAGTAGTTAGTGCAGAGCCTGAAAGTAGCCCGCTTAAAGAGTTGAGGTCGATAGTCCTGTGATCTGCTTTTAGCTTTCCACAGGTCTTTTTTGCAAAAGTAAGTTCCTTTTTATGGCGCTGTCCGTAGTCGAAGCTCAGTACATAGGGCCCAATCCCCTGTTTTAGGGTCCAGTACAAAAGCGTGGTAGAATCCAGCCCCCCGCTCAACAGCACAACTGCCCGTGTCATGTTTTTCCTTTCTTTACTTCTTCCCCTTCTTTTTTCTGTAGTCTTCTATTGCTTCCTTTAGGGCATCTGTTGATAAAACCGAGCAGTGCATCTTTATTGGCGGAAGGCCTCCCAGTGCATCTGCAACGTCCTGTTTTGTAATCTTTTTTGCTTCATCTAAAGTTTTGCCCTTTGCAAGCTCGGTTATTATGCTTGACGTTCCAATAGCTGCGGCGCATCCGAATGTTTCCCACATGATGTCTGCTATTTTGTCGTCCTTAACCTTGATATACAGATACATCACATCACCGCAAACGGGATTTCCTACTTTACCCACGCCGTCCGGGTTTTCCATCTTTCCCATGTTTTTTGGGTTTCTGAAGTGTTCCATCAATTTATCGCTGTACATGCACTTCCTCCTAGCTGTGCTCTTTACCAAGAGCCTTTTCATATTCTCCAAAATCTTCCTTAAATGGCGACATCTTTCTGAGCCTCCCGATTACCTTGGGAAGCGTCTTTATGACATAGTCTACCTCCTCTTCTGTGTTCTCTCTCCCCAGAGAAAACCTAAGTGAACCATGTGTGTACTCTGGGACGAGGCCAATAGCAGTTAAAACGTGGCTGGGTTTTAGGCTTGATGAGGAGCAGGCGCTTCCCGTATTTGCCATAATGCCATTGAAATCAAGTTCCAGAATTATGGACTCCCCCTCTATGAATTTGAATCCAAAATTTGCATTTCCCGGAAGTCTCTTTTGGGGATGGCCGTTGAGCCATGAATTTTCTATTTTTAGAACGCCCTTTATCAGGCGGTCCCTGAGCTTTGCAAGCCTTTTACCATCGCTGTCCATCTCTGTCATCGAAATTTCGCACGCCTTAGCAAAACCTACGATTCCAGGCACGTTCTCTGTTCCAGACCTCACCTTTCTCTCGTGGCCTCCTCCGTGAAGAAGGGGCATAATCTTTGTTCCCCTTTTTACATAGAGCGCACCGACACCTTTGGGCCCGTATAGTTTGTGCGATGATATGGATAGCATATCGACGTTTAATTTTCTCACGTCGACAGGAATTTTACCTACAGTCTGAATCGCATCTGTATGGAGGAGAATTTTGTGCTCTCTTGCGATATCCCCAATCTTTTCGATAGGCTGCTTCGTCCCTATTTCGTTGTTTGCATGCATGATGGAAATCAAAATCGTATCCTTGCGAATTGCCCCTTCAACACTTTCAGAAGCCAAAATTCCGTCGCTCTCCACGGGGAGATACGTTACTTTAAATCCCTGTTTTTCAAGCCACTTTGCCGGGTCTAAAATCGAATGATGCTCAATAGCCGAAGTAATGATGTGACCCCTCTTTTTTTCAAGGGATGCGCCTTTGAGTGCGAGGTTGTTTGATTCTGTACCCCCCGATGTAAAGATAATCTCTTCTGGTCTTGCGTTTATTATCGATGCGACAATCTCCCTTGCCTTATTTAGTGCCATTTTTGAATCTAAGGCTTCTCTGTAGAGGGAGGACGGGTTACCAAATTTTTCAGTGAAGTAGGGTGACATTGCCTCTGTAACTTTCGGGTCTACCGGCGTTGTAGCGGCATGGTCCATGTAGATTCGCTTCATGCAGCCTCCGCCCCCTCGGTTTTGCAGAACTTGCAGATAAAATCCCTAAATATTCCAGAAAAGGTCCTTGAAAACTCTTCACAGGACTGGACCATGGCCGCTTCTCCCTTGCCTGTAAGTTCGTATGTCTTCTTACCCCGGTCCCCCCTCTTTTTTACTCTGATAAAGTCGCACTCACCGAGCCGCTGAAGCGCAGGATAGAGGGTGCCCTGCTCTACTTTTTTGCTCTTGATGCAATTGAGCTTCTTCATCATCTCATAGCCATGCATGGGCTTCCTCCCCAAAATCCACAAAATCTGCATCTGCAGAATCCCAAGGCCGTTATGTTTCTTGGCCGACATGTCGGTTGTTATACATATACAAGTATATAAATTTTATGCACGGCATTAATTAACTAGAGTTAATCAGGCATTCTTTTTTTGATATTTTTTATGCTAATCCGCCTGTCACCTTGCAAAATCACACGGTCAATCATCGTAGAAGCCCCTTTTTCTAGGAAGTCTGAGCGGCTCTTAAATTCCCGCGTTTCCTTGATTATAGAGTCTATTAGTTCAACCATCCCAATCGGGAGTGTTGTTGGAACCCTTACTGTCTCAACTTCTTGCTTCTTTCTTGGCATTAATATTCCACCTTCCTGTTTAATTCTGTTTCTACTTAGGAACAGTGCTATATAAAACTTTTTAGAGTTTTACCGTGTTCCCAATAGCGCAGATATCCCCTACATTTAGGCCCATGCACTCCCCCATTGAGCCTTTAGGACAACTGTCCATTGAATTTGTAAGGGACCCAGTCACCCTCCAGCATTCATATTCTGCCATCTTAGACACCCGGTTTTTTTTTGTTTCTTCCATAGATAAATGTTTCTATATAATAACCATATTTAACATTAAAAAACTTAAGGGAGTGTCATGAAAAAACTGCAGGACCCAAAATGCGAGATTGTAAATGCCATAAGAAAGCAGAGGCCCATGAGCCGGAAGCTCTGTTTGACCTGCAAGGGCGGGAGGCTTTTATGCGGAAGGCCGTCATGCCCGCTGCTTTCAAAGATAAACATTCAAAGTCCGTTTGAGGGCAAGCTCAAGGAGTCGGTTTTCGGGCCTTCCCCCAGCATATTTGTGGGGTGGAACGGGTATCCGCAGGTATCAATAGGCCCCATGACCTCCTTAGAACCTGAAGATGCCGCCCTTTTAGACGATCCAGGTAGATGGTATGGATTGGATTTCAGTGACATCATCCGTTTCAGGAGCATGCTCGTTAGGTCGAAATCAAGGCAGAGCGTCAGGGAAAAGACGGCGCTTGTCGAAAAAGCGCAGGAGATTGCACTTTCAGTAAACCCGGTAGATACTGAGGTGCTGTTTTACTCAAGGCCAAAGTACAGCATTTCGTTTTCACCAATTTCACAGCCGATGGGTCCAAGTGCGAATCTAAAGGATTTGGACATAACCGAAAACCCAAAGATTCCGCGGAAGGTGGACGCCCTAGTATCAGACGAGCTTTCCGCATCCGATTCTTCCAATGCGCTTTACAAATCCGGTTACGACGTATATTATCTATCGGGGGTGCTGTCATCAGGGGCACTTGGGCTGGATGAGAGAAAAAAACTGGTCCCTACAAGATGGAGCATCACCGCAGTAGACGATATCATTGGAAAGGGGCTCATCGAAAAGATTAAAAATTATTCGGAGATTTCCGAGCACAGGGTTTATTCCAATACATACCTTGAGAACCACTTCGAGATACTGCTTATCCCTATACAGTGGGAGTTTGAGCAGTTCGAGGCGTGGGCACCGGATACACTGTGGACAATGGCATATAGCGACTATGCTATAAACCAGGAGAGCGAAAGATACCGGGGGCGCAGGGATTATGCGCTGAAGGAAGGGGGCGGATACTATGCAGGAAGGCTGGGGGTTCTTGAGGGTCTTGAAAGGCTCAGAAGGCAGGCCTGCGCAATTATATTTCGCGAGATATACGAGGGCTATATAGTGCCGGTCGGTGTCTGGGAGGTGAGGGAGAACGTAAGGCAGGCATTTAAAAACCCTCCAAGAAAGTTCGACACCCTAAATGAGGCCCTTACAGACATAGGAACAAGGCTCAAAATTCCTGTGGAGGAATACCTGAGAAGAAGCGAGATTTTATCGCAGAGAAGGATTGATGAGTATTGAAAGAAAAATTTTTGTTCTAAATTTTGTGGTGTGGCAATATGGCGGCAGAGGGAAAGAGGGTCGTGATAATATCATTTCCTCTACATATTGATGTTTTTCCAGAATCATTTGTCTTGTTAATTACAAATTAATAAAATGTAACTGGTGATGATATGGAGAATACTGCTACAATCTCCACGAGAATTTATAAAACTCAACTAGAAGAAATTAAAAAGCTGGCAAGAAAAAGAGGAATCGACAGGTCAGATGCGATTCGGAAGCTGATTGACGAGGGGCTGAAGGTAGAAAGAATACATGAGGCAGTTACCATGGTGAGAGAAAACCGGGTAACCGTATGGAGGGCAGCGGAGATAGCAGGCGTTTCATACAGGGAAATGCTCCGTATTTTGCGGTCCGAGAATGTTCCATTTCCCCTCACTGCAGATGAACTCAAGATTGAGCTGGGTGAACTACTTGAGGGTAGCGAGTGACACCGGCCCCATAATCCACCTGGCCCGGATTGGAGGACTCGAACTTATTAAGGAACTTTTTGGCGAGATTTCAATAACCCCTGAAGTGAAAGCAGAAGCTTTGGATGAGGGAGAAGAAAGATGTCCGGATGTCATTTTAATAGAAAATGCCATTGGAGAGGGATGGATAAAGGTTGTAAAATCGGACAAAGGGGATAGAGAGCTTACACGCTTTGGACTTCATAATGCAGAGGCTGGCCTGATTCAGCACGCCTTAAGTGAGAAAATAGAACTGGTGCTGCTGGACGATGACGCTGCCAGGGAGGTTGCGAGGACACTAGGCCTGAAAGTAAAAGGGAGCCTAGGGATTGTAATAGAAGCCTTCAGGAAAGGCAGGATACCAAAGAAGAGGGCACTAGCGATGCTGGATGAGCTGATGCGTGTTATGCATTTAAGCGCAAGTGTATATAAAACTGCGAAAGACGCGATTGAAGGAATTTGAAAGAAAATTTTTTATTCCATACAAAATAATATCATACGAGGTGGCAATATGTTGACAGAGGCCAAGAAAGCCGTTCTTATAATTGCGCATGAAAATTTCAGGGATGAGGAGTTTTTAATGCCAAAGGAGATTTTGGAAAGAAGCGGCGTTGAAGTGACCGTTGCATCCTCGTCTCTTGGGCCAGCAAGAGGCATGCTCGGTGCGGTAGTCGAGCCTGATATGCTCATTGGTGATATCAATGTCAGCGACTATGATGCAGTAGTATTTATTGGCGGCGGCGGGGCAAGGGAGTACTTCGATAGTCCTTCGGCGCATAGCGTTGCCAAAGAGGCGGCGTCTTCAGGAAAGGTCCTTGGGGCCATCTGTATAGCCCCCTCAATCCTGGCAAATGCAGGCATCCTTGAAGGCATTAAGGCGACATCCTTCCCAAGCGAGGAGGGAAACCTTACGGCGAACGGTGCGAACTTCACAGGCGCAAGCGTTGAGATAGACGGAAAAATCATTACTGCGGATGGGCCATCCTCGGCAGAAAAGTTCGGGCAGGCACTCGTCGATGTCTTAAGTAAAGTATAAATTAACTGAAACCGTCCTTTGTCTATGATTATCGTTCGGTACGGCGAAATAGGCACCAAGTCAAAGAGGACCCGAAGGCACATAGAAGCCGTACTCATAAAGAACATAAGGCACGCGATAGGCCCGGAAAAAATCAACCGGGAGTTCGGGAGAATTTTTGTAGAATCCGCGTCAAAGGAAGTTGCAAAGAGTATTGCGAGAGTATTTGGGGTGGTGTCAACGTCTGTTGCCTTAACTACCTCTTCTTCAATGGAAGACATATTGAGAGAAGGCACAAAATATGCAGAAGTTCTTATAAAAAAAGACGACTCATTTGCAGTAAGGGCCAGGAGGACCGGTGGGCACTCGTACGGCAGCCTGGATGTCGAGTCCAGACTTGGGGCGGAAATTGTAAAGGCAACGGGTGCAAAAGTCAATCTTACTAGGCCGGATAAGACCGTTTATGTTGAGGTAAGAGAAAAAGATGCGTATATATTCGATAGTATCATCGATGGGGTTGGCGGTCTTCCCCTCGGCTCTCAGGGCAGGGCAGTCGCACTTATAAGCGGAGGCATTGATTCCCCACCGGCAGCATGGATGATGATGAAGAGGGGCTTAGAAGTTGTATGCATTCACATGGACAACTCCGAGCTTTTCGGCGACTTTTCGAGGCTTCGAGCTACAGAGTGCATAGAGGGGCTTTCCGGATGGAATGGGAAGATACGAACGTACATGGTGCCCCAGTGCGAAATCCTCGAAAAAATACGAAAGTCCGGAAAGCTCAACTGCGTCTTGTGCAAGCGTGCAATGCTGAAAGTTGCAGAGATAATAGCAAAAAGGGTTGGTGCAAAGGCCATTATCACCGGGGAAAGCCTCGGGCAGGTGGCAAGCCAGACTCTCGATAACCTGTTTGCGATAGACGCTGCTGTGAAGATACCAGTATTCAGGCCCCTGATAGGCGTGGATAAGATGGACATAGTAAAACTTGCAAATGAGATAGGCACATATGACATATCCATTCAATTTGCACCCTGCTGCTGGGGCCCTCCAAAGTACCCGGAGACGAAGGCATCCATTAAAGCTGTGATGGAAGTTGAGGATACAATTGACATTGATGGCCTGGTTAAAAGGGCGGTGGAGAAGGCAGAGGAAATAGAGGTGGGCTAGTTGCACCTGCTCGTAACGTGTCCCAGCGGATTTGAGGTAGAGGCAAGAAGGGAGCTTGAGCAAATACTTGGAAAAAACACTGTTTCCATGACATATTTTTGCGGCCTACTTAAGGTAGAGACACCGCTTGAAGATGGCCTGGAAAAGTTGAGGGAGGTTGACACCTCTTTTATCTCAAAAGCGGTTCCTATCCAGCGTATTACCCGGGCTGACATCAATTCAATAAAAGAGTTCTTTGAGAAAACTTGCAAAAATACCCTTCAGGGATTTTCCGTGAGGTGCAAGAGGCGGGGCTCCCACAGTTTTTCAAGCATGGACGTGGAGGTCAAGGTCGGAAGCATGCTGACCCAAAAGGGCTCAAAAGTTGATTTAACCAGTCCCAAGACCATCTTGTGGGTCGACATCATCCAGGAGCGGGCCCACCTATCTGTACTCTCTCCAAAAGACATCCTCAAAAAAACTCCAGGAGTACAGAGGAGGTGGAAAAAAGGCGAGAGGCCAATTTCTCGTTCAGAGCTTAAGATGAGGGAAATAGTAGAGGCATTTCCAGAGGGGTTCAAAAAGGATAACATTGCAATCGACATCGGCGCTGCTCCTGGCGGGTGGTCGAAAGTTATGGCATCTAGGATAAAAAAGGTGTTTGCAGTTGACAGAGCAGAACTCGATAGCGGAGTAAAAGGGCTAAAAAATGTCGTTCATATAAAAGAGCGGGCAGAAAACCTGGACATAGGCGAGAGTGTTGACATCTTGACAAACGATGCAAACCTCCTCCACATGCAGTCTGCAGAAATCAGCATAAAACTTGCAAAGAGCTATCTTAAGGAGGGAGGAACACTAATCCATACAGTAAAACTGGGCACAGTTCCAAACACGGGAAATCTTGCAGCAAAAAGTTTAAATCACGCGGCACGAGAGGTAAGAGAGGAGTTCGAAAAGGCCCGGATAACGGTCAAATTACGAAAACTCAAGTACAATACCAGAAACGAGACGACGATAATAGGGAGAAAGTAACATGGATATGCGAGTAACCTTCATAATAGGAATAGCAGTTTTACTTTTCACCATGTACTATCTCGAAAGAGAAATGGATAAACTGCACATCTTCTGGCTCTATTCTGGCCTTGGAATTATAATGGGCATTATTTCAGTTTACGCAGTCTCAAAACAAAAGCCCAATTTCGACTACTACATAACATTTGCTGTACTTTCTGTCTTGATTGCGATTTTATATCATGACGAACCCGAAGGAGAGGCAGAACCTCTAAAAAACGAGAAAAAGAAAAAAGGTAAGAAGAAGCGAAAGGGGAGATAATGTACAAGCTCACCAAGGAAGGGCAAAGATACCTTGACTGTGGGCTACCAGAAAGGCATCTTTTAAACCTTCTTGATGCTCCGCTGAAGATGGATGAGGCCTCAAAAAGGATTGAAAATTTCTCTATTGCCGTACAGTGGGCAAAAAAAGAGGGGTGGATAAAGATAAGAGATGGTGCGATTTCTCTATTGGATAGGCCGAAGGCGTTTTATCAGGAGGAGGCATTAAAAAAGATATCTGAAGGAGGGACTGTAGCTGAAGATGCTCTCAAAGTGCTGCTTTCAAGAAAGCTCATAGAGGAGGCGCGTGAGGACATTTTAAAGAGGGCAAAAAAGCTTGTTGGAACCGAGATTACTCTGCTCCCTGAAGAGCTTATCTCTACCGGTCTTTGGAGTGAAGTTAAATTTAGGCCTTACAACGTTGAGTCCCCTGGAAAGAGGATTTATCCGGGAAAGAGGCAGCCATACCTGCTTTTTTTGAGCAGGCTAAAACGAAAGCTCGTTGAACTGGGATTTTGTGAAGTCACCGGCCCTGCAATCGAGACCGAGTTTTGGAATTTTGATGCACTTTACCAGCCGCAAAATCACCCTGCAAGGGACTGGACAAGCACATATCAGCTGAAGTATCCAAAAAAGGGGAGGCTTCCAGAGAGTAAAATAGTAGAGCAAGTCCGAGCCGCCCATGAAAACGGCGGAACTACCGGTTCCACCGGATGGAAATACCGGTGGGACCCAGAAAAGGCGGCAAGGCTTATGCCGCGTGCGCATGGCACCTGTATTTCTGCAAGAACCTTAGCTTCAGGTCCAGAGGTGCCTGGAAAGTACTTTGCAGTAGCACGCTGTTACAGGCCAGATTTTCTGGATGCCACACATCTTATCGAGTTCAACCAGGCCGAGGGCATAGTCCTTGACGAATCATTAAACTTGAAAAATCTGCTTGGCATTCTTGAGATTTTTGCAAAAGAAATTGCAGGAGCAAAAAAGGTAAAATTTCTCCCTGATTATTATCCGTTCACAGAGCCATCAGTTCAGCTTTCCGCAAAGCACCCGGACCTCGGCTGGATAGAATTCGGCGGCTCAGGAATATTCAGAGAGGAGCTAACTAAACCTCTGGGGATAGACGTTCCGGTAATTGCATGGGGCATAGGAATAGACCGGCTTGCAATGTTCAAGCTTGGGATAAATGACATCAGGTATCTCTTTTCCAAGGATTTGAAGTGGCTCAGAGAGTCAAAGGTGGTGTAATGCCGACAATAGATTTTTTATTAAAAGACCTTCAGATGCTAGTTGGTACCGACATAACCTACGATGAGTTAAGTGAGAGGGGAATTCTATTTGTAAAAGGGGAAATTGAAGGGCTGGAGGGTGAAGTGATAAGTGCGGATATCAAGGATACCAACCGTCCGGATTTGTGGAGCGTTGAAGGGATATCTAGAGAGCTTCAGGGCCACTACGGAATAAGAGAAGGCCTCCCGAAATTTGAGATGGGGAGATCAGGCATCTCTCTTGATGTGGACAAAAAGGTCGAAAAGATAAGGCCAAAGACCGTAGGCGCCGTTGTAAAAGGGCTCAATTTCAATGAAGAGTCTATAAGGCAGATGATCCAGCTCCAGGAGAAGGTCCACATGACCTATGGGAGGAACCGGGAGGTAACCGCAATCGGCGTCTATGATTTTGACAGGATTGTGCCCCCGATAAAATATACGACAGTTAGGCCCGACGAAATAAAATTCACTCCACTGGACTTTGATAAGGAGCTTACACCTGCCGAAATACTAAAGATGCATCCTAAAGGCAGGGAATATCGCCATTTGATTGACAGATTTGATGAATACCCCCTCATGATAGACTCGGCGGGAAATGTGCTTTCTCTTCCCCCGATAATAAATTCTGTTTACACGGGAAAGGTAACTACCCAGACAAAAAATGTCTTCATAGAACTTACGGGCCCGAAAATTGAGCGGCTTCATACAGCATTAAATGTCCTGGCTTTCGCATTTTACGATAGGGGCGGGGAAGTTCAAAGCGTGGACGTAAACTATCCAGACCATACGATTGTCACTCCTGACATGACCCCCCGGGAATTTATTATTGATGCGGGCGAGTGCAAAAAGATACTTGGTCTGAAAATTACCGAGAGAGATATGATAAACCTTCTAAAAAGGGCCAGTTACGAGGCCGAAGGGAAAAATGGAAAGCTAATTGTGAGATACCCGGCCTATAGAAGCGACATAATGCACTCAAGGGACGTAATCGAGGACATTGCCATTGCATACGGCCTAAATAAAATTCTCCCACAGCCGCCAAAGCTCAGCACTATCGGAAAAATGGACTCAACTGAGGAGTTCTGTGATACCCTCAGGGAAGTCATGCTTGGCCTGGGATTTCAGGAAATTCTCACATTCTCCCTGATAAACAAGGATGCACTGCATAGCAAGATGAACATAGAAAAAGAGGAGATATGCGAGATATCAAATCCCATAAGCACCCGATGGAATTCTCTACGGAGCTGGCTCCTTCCCAGCATTCTGGACTTTTTGAGGTCCAACCTTCATGTGGAATACCCCCAAAAGGTATTCGAGGTGGGTGATGTCGTTGTAATCGACAATAAAGAGGAGACCGGCACAAGAACAGAAAAGAAACTTGCCTGCTTAATCTCCGATGGTAAAGTCAGCTATGAGGACATTTCCTCGGTGCTTGACGCCTTTTTGAGAAGCACTGGTATCAAATATGCCATGAAAGGTAAAAACCATGGCAGCTTTATTGAGGGCAGATCAGCAAAAATTCTCTCAAACGGCCGGGATATTGGGATAGTCGGAGAGGTGCACCCCCAGGTATTAAACAACTGGGGGATAGAAAAACCAATAGCCGGGTTTGAAATTGATATCAACGGTTTAAAATGAACATAGCAGATCTTATAAAAAAGGCAGTTGTGGACCTCCCTATGGAGGTTGAAAATGGACTGAGGGAGGCTCTTGAGGGTGAGGAAAGCAAGATAGCAAAATTGCAACTCAGAAACATCCTCGAAAATGTAAGGCTCGCCCGGGAACTAAAAAGTCCCCTATGCCAGGACACCGGCCTGCCCATATTTTTCGTTCGGCTGGGAAATGCACAGAGGGATGACATAAAGAAAATAATTACAGAGGGAATAAGAGATGCGACCAGAAAAGTTCCATTAAGGCCAAATGTAGTAGACCCGCTTTCAAGAAAAAACACAGGTGACAACACGGGCGCTCGGATTCCAGAGATACACTGGGATGTATCAAGCGATAACCATACGTACGTGACATATATGCCCAAAGGTGCAGGCTCGGAAAACGCAAGCTCACAGAAGATGCTAAAGCCCACCCAAAGCGTAACGAATTTTGTTTTGGACACGGTAAAAAAGGCTGGCGGGAGTCCCTGCCCCCCTATACTTATGGGCATAGGGATTGGCGGTACGATGGATTCTTCAGCGTATTTGGCAAAAAAGGCCCTCTTAAGGCCCATGGATTCTAAAAACTCAAATGAGGATTACCAAAAGCTGGAGGACGAACTCCTAAAAGAGATAAACAATCTCGGAATTGGTCCGATGGGACTTGGGGGCAGAACCACAGCATTAAAAGTAAATATTGAATACGCAGCATGTCATACGGCATCTCTCCCGGTTGCGGTGAACATCCAGTGCTGGGCTCATAGATATGCGACGATGAGGATGTGAAATGCTGATAAAAATACCTGCAAAAGAGGAAATAAAATTAGCAGTTGGCGATGAGGTATACCTTTCTGGAGAGCTTATCACGGCAAGGGACATGGCACACAGGAGGCTTGTCGAGGAGGGCGCCAGTCTACCCTTAAACTTTAATGTAATATACCACTCTGGCCCTCTTGTGAAAAAAACAAATGGCCTTAAAATACTCTCAGCGGGCCCCACCTCGAGTACCAGGCTCAATTCCTACACGCGTACCATGGCCGAGAAATTTGGGACACGGCTTTTCATAGGTAAAGGGGGGATGGATGCTGAATCTAGCAGGGTCTTTAAGGAGTTCGGATGTGCATATCTCGCATTTACGGGTGGGGCGGGAGTGCTTGCGGCAAAGGGAATAAAGGAGGTTTTGGCCGTG
>JAZFTU010000027.1:0-2897 GCA_036446855.1 Hydrothermarchaeaceae archaeon (SeqCode)
CAAAACAACTCCCCGGTAAAGTTGAACATTGGCGGATATTCTGGACCTTGGGTGGAATATTGTAGATTTGGTAAACTAGAATTTGGGCCGGTCCCTTCAATAAGACCCTATTCAGCAAGTTCATTTGATGAAAAAATAAGATTTGAGTGGAACCAAGAAGTTAGAATTGAAACTAAAAAACCATGCGAGGATAGAACATTAATCGAGGTAGTATCTAGACAAGTACCGAGTGGGAAATATAAATTGAAATTTTCTTATACTAATGAGGAATTTCTTAAAAACAAGAATACTACTGCGATTTTATTGCATGATTATTATTTTGGATTAAAGAACGTAGAAAGAAGTGTTGAAATAGATTTTGAAATAGAATAAAATCTTGATTTGGTAAATTCGATTATTTCTACCTCTTTCATCATGCCCACTTCCACCCCAGGCGGGGCTATCCAGAGCCCTTTTATGACTCTCTGTAAAACGAAATTTGATTTGTCATCATTTAGAAAAGAAAACCCTCGGGAAAAGAAAACGTTATATTTTAGTATCTGTTTGATATTGTTGTAAGTAGGGCCCGTGGTCTAGTTGGTTATGACGTCGCCTTGACATGGCGGAGGTCCTGGGTTCAAATCCCAGCGGGCCCATTTGAATCCGCTCCTTGAACTTCGGGCTTCGCCCTTGTTCTCGTCGCGTCTTCACCCTTAATTACAGTTCGCTAAAGCGAACTGATTTTTCCCAGGGGTTTTTGCGTAAGCAAAAAGGCTGCGTGGATTATTTCTAAAATTATTGTAGAGGACTCGTTTTGTTCTTCCATCATGGCGACAGGATATCCCGAAGGATGCAGGCTCTGTATGAGGGGGTCAAAGCTCGTTCTCTTCGTGACCGGGCTCTGTAAAAGGGAATGCTACTACTGCCCCATTTCGGAAAAGCGCGGCGGGAAGGATAAATCCTGGGCAAACGAGGCGGCGGTGACTTCGCCAGACGACATTATCAACGAGGCAGAGCGCATGCGCGCGCTCGGGGCAGGCATAACCGGCGGAGAACCGGCCGTGTGTCTTGAGAGAGCACTGGGATACATGGGACTGCTAAAAGAGCACTTTGACCCGTTCCACATACATATGTACACGGCAGAACCGCTTGACAAAGCGTCGCTGGAGAGGCTGAGAGAGGCCGGGCTCGACGAACTGCGCTTCCATCTCCTGGAGCCCTCCATCTGGAAGAGCGTCGAAGGTGCCGTATCACTTGGCATTGAAACAGGCATTGAGGTCCCTGCAATACCTGGCCATGGCGCCAGCATCGTCAAAATCGCAAAGCGCCTGAAAGCGGCCGGGGGGAGCTTTTTGAACCTGAACGAACTGGAATTCTCGGATACAAACGCAGCCGAGTTTAAAAAAAGGGGCTATATGCTAAAGTCAGAACTCTCGTACGCCGTAGACGGCAGCGAGAAGACCGCGAAAAATGTCCAAAACTCGCTGGAAGACCTTGATCTCATGGTGCACTACTGCCCATCGGGCTTCAAAGATAGAGTCCAGCTAAAAAGGCGCCTTCTCCGCACCGCAAAAAACGTGAAAAGGGACTTCGAAGAAGTGAGCGATGATGGGCTGCTCTTAAAGGGCGTCATCGTGCCCATGTCTTTGGAAACGGACCTCGCGTCACTTCGAATAAACCTGATTGATACTTTCGAAATTCCCCAAAACCTCATAGCCATTGACGCCGAAAAGATGCGAATTGAGACTACCCAGGAGATCGCGGAGGCACTTTCTCACAGGAAAGGGTTCAAGTGTTTTCTTGTCGAGGAGTATCCCACAAGAGACAGACTCGAAACAGACGTGATTCCCCTGAGTCAGCAGCCTGACCAGTTAAAATACGAGAAATAGCACTTCATAAGTTAATAAATATATACAAGTATATAATGTATTTCCCATATACATATAACTCATATAGCATAATAACAAGTACAAGGTTCGGGGATCCCGTTCTTCCTCCGATTCGCCTCCACCAACCTTATTCTAGTAAAAGGGGCCCCGACCCTCCTCCACCTTAACATTGTCGACTGAAAAACAGTGACAAAGACGGTGTCAATGAAAAAGAGGCACTTTCACACAGGAAAGGGTTCAAATGTTTTCTTGTCGAGGAGTATCCCACGAGAGACAGACTCGAAACAGACGTGATCCCCCTGGGTCAATAGCCTAACTGGTTAAAATCTGAGGATAGCATTTCATAAGTTAATAAATATATACCAGTATATAATGTATTTCCCATATACATATAACTCATTAACATAATATCACTAATAGGTTCGGGGATCCCGTTCTTCCTCCGATTCGCCTCCACCACTTGGTTTTTGTAAAAGGGGCCCCGACCCGCCTCCACCTTAAATCGTATAGACTGAAAAGAAAAGTAGAGAAGACGGTGACAATGGAAAAATACAAATACTGCATCAAAAAAGAACTAAATAAGTATATGGGACTAATAGGAGGTTAAATATGAATAAAGTAGCAATACTGATTTCCTTACTTGTTTGTGGAACTGCCAGCGTTTTCGCGGGTACGTACGATGACTTTCCGAATCCGGACGTTCTGGCAGACACTGACTATGTCAAGGCACACATCGACGATGCAAATGTAATAATAGTGGACACCAGAAGCGCGGACGACTATGCCGCAGGGCACATACCGGGAGCGATAAATATACATGGAAAGTCGCTAAGGACCGGTGGCGGGACATCGTATATATTCCATGTGAACGGCATAGACCTGGCTGAAGCAGATCACGACATCGCAAAGTACGAAAATGTCCTGGGCGACGCCGGCATCAGCAACGACAAAGAAGTAATAACCTATGGTGTCAGGGGCGGCAGGACCGATTCTACGGTGCTCTTTGTCATACTCGACATGCTGGGCCAC
>JAZFTU010000028.1:0-2634 GCA_036446855.1 Hydrothermarchaeaceae archaeon (SeqCode)
TGGACTTGTAGCAGCCCCTGTTCCTGAGGAGCCTCTCCTTTGTCCAGTGGCACACCTTGACAGCAGAGTGCGCGCCAACAATCCGGTACCCTTGCTTTTCAAAAAGGTCTATTGCGCCTTTATCCATGGGGATACATATATGGGCAGAAGATTTAAGTTTTGTTAGGCTCAAGTAAGAAAGAAAAGAGGCAGGGATTCAAAAATGCGGATAATGATTGTAGACGATAACAAAAATTTTGTCGAGGTGCTTCGAAGGTGGATGGAAAACGAGGGATATGAAGTAATCAAGGCATTTGATGGTGAGGAGTGCCTGGAGAAGATACACGAAAAGCCCGATATAGTCCTCCTGGACGTGATGATGCCGGGGATAGATGGATTTGAGGTATGCAGGAGGCTTAAAAACAACCCGGAAGTTTCAGACATCCCGGTAATCATTCTGAGCGCCAGGGGGGACGAAAAAGACGTTTTGGAAGGCTTTAATCTGGGCGCCATAGACTACTTCCCAAAAACGTTCAGCAATAAAATACTGATTGCAAAAGTAAATTCAGTAATCAAAATGAGGAAAATAGAGATGGAGCTAAGGGATAAAATTGGCGAGCTGGAGAGATTTACAAAACTTTCAGTTGATAGGGAGCTTAGGATGGTCGAGCTTAAAAAGAGGATAAAAGAATTGGATTTAGAGCTTGAAAATAAAAAAGTCGAAAATCAGTGATTTTATATTGCCCCATGATTTATCAGCATGGCATCACCCAGACTGTAGAATCGGTATTTCTCCTTTATGGCCGATTGATAGGCATAAAAAATCTCATCTTTTCCCGCATATGCGCATACGAGCAAGAGAAGCGTGGACTTTGGAAGATGAAAGTTTGTGATAAGCGCATCTATACGTGACCTGAATTTGTGCGGGGGATGGATAAATAATCCCGACTGCGCAGAGGTAGGGGGAATGGCACCGCTCTCATCACATGCACTTTCCAGTGCTTTTACCGTGGTGGTTCCAACGGCTATGAGCCTTCCCGTCCTGTTATTTATCAGATTTGCATCCCGTTTTTCTATTTTGAATGATTCTTTCTCCATCACATGCCGGTCGATTTTTTGTGCTTTTACGGTTGAAAAAGTTCCGGGGCCTATATGGAGGGTTAAGGACGCAATTTTTATCCCATTTTTTTTTAGTTTTCTTATGAGCCCCGCTGTAAAGTGAAGGCCGGCCGTGGGCGCGGCTATCGACCCGTCATGTTTTGCATAGATTGTCTGGTACTTTCCCATTTCCACGTTCTTTTTTATGTAGGGGGGAGTTGGGGGCCTTCCGATGCGGCCCAGGATTTTTGCAACGTCGCAAGAATCAAATTTTAGTAAAAATTTATCGTTCAACCTTTTTTTTACTATGCAGGATAAGGCCCCATCTTCAAAAGAAATCTTAGTTCCTGGAGCCAGGTTTTTACCCTTAAGTAGGGCCAGTGCTTCTTTTCCGTTTTGCTTAACTATAAGGCAGTCTACTCTGCCTCCGCTCTTTTTTTTGCCCAAAAGTCGGGCAGGGAGCACCTTAGAGTTATTTATTACGAGGACATCTCCCCTGGCAAGATAATCTGGAAGGTCATAAAATTTTTTGTGCTTAATTCCACCATCAGTTAGGACCATTAGTAGTGAAGAATCCCGAGGCTCCCTCGGAGACTGGGCAATCAGCCTTTTTGGGAGGTGGTAGTCGAAATCAGAAAGATCCATGGAAATATTTATTTGCATCACGCATTAAAAAGTTACTAGAATGTCAGAATACGAAGGAAGGCAGGAATACGTACGGACCGTAAAGCTGCCCAAGATTGAGGCCATAGAAAATAAATATTTCGACAGGGAATATACCGTAAAGATAGAGTATCCCGAGTTTTCGACAATCTGCCCAAAAACAAAAATGCCGGACTATGCAAAAATAGAGATTGTCTACAGCCCCGGTAAATATCTTGCCGAACTAAAATCGCTCAAGCTCTATTTTGTGGCATTCAGGGACATTCCCTTCTTTCACGAGCACTTCACAAATAGGATATTTGACGATTTCGTGCACGCAGTAGGGCCCAACTGGGCCAAGATAGAAGTAAGCGTAAGTAATAGGGGCGGCATTTTGACCTCGATTAGGAGAGAGTATTTAAATAATGGAGCGGAAAAAGAAGTGAATGATTGTGTATAAATTATTGATTTTCATCGTCTTGCTCACCATCGGGTGCACCGGCGGCGGGGACGCCCCTCAGGCGACTCAGGAGACTGTAGCTACACCTGAACCTACGCAGGCGCCACAGATAGAGACAACGCCACCACCCACCACTCCACCGCCCTGGGCTTATCTGTTTTCCCCCTCAACATCTCTTTTGGAGGTGGCCCCAGAAGGCATTGACAAGACAAAGCCCCTGACCGACACTGACTATAATTTTGTTTTGAAGTTTCCAGGAAAGCCTGCCGACTACATGGATGGGGCAAAATTCGAGTACAAAAATCCCACCGGCAAAATATATGTCATGAAGTTTGAGAGTCTTTCAGGTGCCGAAAAATTTTTTGAATTTGCATTAAGCAAAATAGAAAAAAGCAAGGAGACGCTGTCTAAAAAGACACTCTCAAAGGAAGGACAGCCACTGGGGATATACCACA
>JAZFTU010000029.1:0-4973 GCA_036446855.1 Hydrothermarchaeaceae archaeon (SeqCode)
TGGAGCCGGCGCCGCCGGGCTGAACGTTGCCGGGTTCATGAACCGGGCCGGCTTTAAGGTATTATTGATAGAGAGAGAAGAGGGAAGAATCGGCGGCGACTGCCTAAATTTCGGGTGCGTCCCAAGCAAGGCCCTGATCCACGTGTCCAAGATGGTCCACGGCAGGAAATCTGCCGGAGTGTTCGGGCTTGAGGTGGGCGGGAAGGTGGATTTAGGGAAGGTGATGCAGTACGTCGAAAGCAAAAGAGAGGTGATACGAGAGCACGAGAACGCAGGGTACTTGAGGGGCATTGGAATGGATGTGGTTATAGGGGTGGCAAAATTTGCCTCGAGGAACTCTGTTATGGTGGGGGAGGAGACCTATACTGCTAAAAAGATAGTGATTGCGACCGGCGGAAGGCCCCGTGAACTAAAAGTTAAGGGAATTGAAAGCGTGGAGTGGTACAACAACGAGACAATCTTCGGCCTAAAAAAGCTCCCAGAAAGGATGGTTGTCATCGGCGGGGGGCCCATAGGAATCGAAATTGGGCAGGCATTTAACAGGCTGGGCACCGAAGTATCTGTCATAAACAGGGGGGACATATTCCTCCCAAAGGAAAATTACGAAATCTCAAAAATCCTGCTTTCCAGGCTGGAGAAGGAGGGGATGGAATTTTACTTCAACTCCTCGCCAAAGGAATTTTTATCAGATAAGAGGCTCCTAATTGAGGATAAGGATGGGACGACAGAACTTTCCTTCGACGTCGTATTTGTCGGCATAGGAAGGGTGCTGAATATCGAGGGCCTGGACCTAAAGAAGGCAGGAATTGAGGTCGACAGGCATAAAATCCGGGTCGACAAGTACCTTCGGACCACGAACAAGAACGTGCTGCTTTGCGGGGACGTTGCAGGCTCCTATCAGTTCACCCATGCGACAGAACTGCACGCAAGGGTGATTATAAACAACCTGTTTTCCCCGCTCAAAAAGAAGCTTTCCTATGACAAATTTTCGTGGGTGACATACACCGACCCGGAGATTGCGACGTTCGGGCTTACCGAAAGCGAACTAAAAAAGAGGAATATCCGTTATGATAGGCTGGCCCTTGACTTTTCGGAGGATGATCGGGCGATTGTCGATGACTATACTTCCGCAAAGTCGATTCTGTATGTCTCGAAGGGAAAGGTGGTCGGCGGGACCATGGCAGCGCCTAACGCTGGGGAGATTTTCCAGGAACTCGCCCTCGCCATGGAAAGCGGGATGGATATCAAAAACATATTCAACAAGACTTACCCCTATCCCACGGCGAGCAGGGTGAACCAGAGGATAGTTGCTTTGCACTACTCAAAGAGGCTCACGGGCCTGGTTAAAAAAATCATGAGGGTGCTTTATCATTGAAACAGGAGGTGAAAAAATATGGTGTGCAATGTCGGTAAAACCGAAAAGATGATTCGCGTGTTTGTGGCGCTGGTTACGGCAGGGCTTGGCTATACTGTCAGCCCATGGTTCTATATTGTTACTGCCATAATGCTGGTAACTTCGGCACTGGGGTACTGTCCGATTACGCATCTTTTACGCATAAATACGTGCAAGACGTGATTTACCTGGATTTATGGGCCTTTATTGCGGCAAAGAAAAACAAAATCCCGCATGCAAGGTATGTAAGGAGCATTTCTGGTGAGGACCACCCGATCTTAAACCACAGTCCGCCTATGCCTAGGAGGTAGGCGGAAATCGCCCCGAACATGACCATCTGGGCCTTAGGATGAATCTTAAGCGTTGGCCGATTTTTAAATGCAGCATACAGCGCAAAGAGGGATGCCAGAGCAATATTTACCATGCCGAATTCATCGCCATAGTAGGCGTCCTCCCAGTAGGAGAAGGGCGCGGGAAACACCCAGTTTGAAAGTGGCCAGAGGATGGGCTGGGCGTCGGAGACGTGGGTGAGCATATCTATTATTATGTGAAAAACCCATCCGTAAATGTACGGGAGCCAGCCCTTTTTTTTCAGGAGAATGGTTGCCCCAAGTGCTGCAAAGGCCGTAACATAAGAGTGGGCAAGAAAACCTACGGGCTTTACCAGGGGGTGCTCGTAGGCCAGAATCCAGGATTCATGGCTTATTCCCTGCGACAAAAAGATGATTACCGAAGACACAAAAAATGGAAAATCTACTAGAACCCCTGCGAGCACCGCCTTTGGCCACCATTCCTTATTCCGAAACAGGACATATGTCCAGAGGGCATGCCAGGGCGTGTTCATATGCCTGTAATTGTTTAACCGGGCATTTAAATCTGCGGGAGTTTAAGGGCCAGTCCTCAAAATATTTTGAGTCTACCTGCCCCGTTTCTTGCGACGTTTCAACCTATGGCCAAGCTTATCAAATTTATCTTGCGCAGCCTTTATTTCCGTTTCCCAGTGGGGCACCGCAGGCGATTTATCATTTTTCACTATCTTTTCACGATGTCCTTCTATTACTTTTTGATAACCGGCCATTCTCTTTTTAATATTCTTTGTCGATTCTTTTTTCCTGGCCACTAAAGCGCCTCCATTTCATGGAATACATTGTTGAAATAGTTCATGCTCCCTTCTGACATCTTATCCATTCTGCATTTGTTAAAGTACCCGACGTCTGGCTCTTTTTTGTGCTCGATGTCTCTGTAGAGCTTGTGGAGAGCAGCTATTTCATTGTCGCTTAGGTTCCAGCTCTCCCTCATCCGGTTCAGCAGCTCTTTTTTGAAGAATTTCTTCTCATGCAGGACGGAGTCAATGAGGAAGAGATGGCGAAGTCTTGAGAAATACAGGTAAAGCATTGACCTTTTCCGATCATCGTCCGGGTCACCTATGTATTTTAAATTTATTAAATCTTCTGAGATGTCACGTAGGTCATTTAATATATTCTCTTTTCTGAAGGACTTTAACAGGCTTTTTTTTACCTTCTTGTTGAAGATGGGCCAGGACTCCTTCAAAAGAGGAACGAGATATACCGGATTGCTTTTTATATTTTTGCGAAGTTCTGTGATATGTCCGTCGGTTACTTCAAATCCCTTCATTTTCAGCTCTTTTCCTTCTTCCTCAGTGAAGAGCCGGGTCCCATCGGTCACAATTAATATGTCGTAATCGCTCTCTTTTGTGCTGTCTCCTCTGATGTGGGACCCATAGAGCAGAATTGAATCTATATGATGCAGCATCGGGAGAATCTTTTCAAAAAAAGGTTTTAAGCCCGGAAGCTTCTTTAAGGCGGCCATGATGCCAGCCCATTTGTCGGGATCGACGGTGGTGTAACGCCCGCGGCCTATACGGTTGAGCGCCAGATTCTTGCTTAGCCTGTGAACGTCCACTCTGGTTGCCCCTGGCGGCTTTGCCAGTACCCCGGACGCTTCTTTAATAGTGAACGGCCTTCCATCACATGTCGTGTGGAGATGTAAATAGCAGTCGAAAAGGCCCCAGCTCATATCATTCATATTACAAATACTGAAACTTAACAAGAGTAAATTGTTATTGTCAACTTTGTTTGTTAAAGTATTATATAAAATAATTGTTATTCATTCTCTGATTAAAATAGTACGTCCATTATCCGGGGGGCATTAAGCACAATCATCGGCCATGAAGATCGCAATTTAAATTTTTCGGTTTTTTCATGGCTAACTAATTTGTAAAAAAATTAAATAAAATGAGTTAACTATTTAGTCTTGATATGTCAGTTTATAGTTACCATTTATTTCGAAAAAGTTATATGATTATACGGCTAACTATTTTTCGTGAAATTTGGGAGTCCAGAATTTAGATTATCAGGCTATAAGACCAAGGGGAGCCTCATTGGAGTGGAATTTTCTTAGCGTTCTAGAATAAGAGAATTGAACCTATTCATTTATGGTCTTTAGGAGCAAATCCACGGTCTTCTTTGGCGTTGCAATTGTGTTTATCACATACAAATTTACCTTTTTGAACAGGTGTTTTAGGAATCTTTTTCTCAGTCGCTGCTTTCTCTCGTCCCGCACCAGGAGGTGCGGGTTGAAAAAGTTATTCTCGACCATGTAACTTATCATTTCATCGGCTTCTACGGCCCTAATCAGGCTTTTGTCTTTTGGGTCTCTCTTAAGGAACATAAAATTGGTTAGAGTGGTGCGGTCTCTGATCTTGGCCCCGCTGAATGCATTCTTGAGATTTACCACGGCCCGCTTGTTATTGTCAAAACTCGCCCGATCTCTCAAAGACTTTAAGGCGCCAAAGTCTTCTTCTATCTCCCTCATGTAGACATTCTTTTCAGAACTCATAGCTACTGCCTCGCCGCCCTGGAATCTAACATAAAACCAATCATCACTTATTATCCTCGCCCTCTTTTCCATCAATATACCCAGGCTTAAGGTAGTCTTCCCGGCCCCGCTCGCCCCTACCAGGGCAAGGCCCTCCCCTTTATAATCTATGCAGGCGCCATGAACCGAATAGAAGCGGTGCACGTCTTCTAAAATATCCCCTGCGACTGCAAGGGCCATGGACTTTACGTAGCCATAGTAGTCCGAGTTCCAGAGAAAGGCAGACCTTGACAGGGGCTCGTATTCTACTAAAAAGCTCTTGATGTTCGGGTTGTCAAAGACCAGGATTCGGCCGTGCGACCTGATGCGCTCGCTCAAGTGGAAGAAATTTTCATCAAAGGTATTGGTGCTGGCTATTTGATCGGTCATGAGCTTTATGCAGCACCCATTTATATCGGCCTTTCTTTCATAGCGGATTCTTCTTGCGAGTTTAAGCTCCTGCCAATATCTATTCCCCTTTTCAATCGATATGATGTCTATTGAATAGCTCATTTATCCCTCAAGTTATTCTTTTTGGCCGTGTCTCTTTAAGTTTTCTCTGGTCGAATGGGCATTTAACTGGGTATTCAAAGAAGGGGCTGCTGGGAGGAAAGGGGCTTTCCCTAAGCTAAACAAATAATTATGAGATGGGTCATAATGTGGGACATCATAATTAGACAGCACGCGTTTACCTGCGGAAAGG
>JAZFTU010000030.1:0-4822 GCA_036446855.1 Hydrothermarchaeaceae archaeon (SeqCode)
CGTAATTTATAATATATGTACTTTGGAAATATTTTATATATCTGTATATATAAAACCCAGAAGGATTCTGATGCTAATCCCTATAAAAATCTGTTTCCGACCTGGTATAGTTTTATAGTAAGCCTATTTTTTTTCAAAAAATCCGGCAGCGCGTATATGCTCTGAATTTCTGTATGGAGGTCTTTTTCTACGCCAACGGTAATCCAGGACATCGGGTTCCCCTCATTTGTATTTGTATGCTTAATTAAAAAGTCCCTTGTTGGATCTGGAAGCTCGCTGCCGCTTACGTAGATTATCGGTGCTTTATACTCCGAGGCTAATATTACCGCATCCGGGGAAGGTGCTTCACCGTCAGTTATTATCACAATTTCAGGGTCCAGTTTTTTAGCAAGTTCTACTGCAGTCTCATATCTTGTAGAGCCCCATATCCTTTCAGTTGTAGCAATCTTTTTAAATTCGGATTCGACATTGCTTGAAACTGCGCTAGTTCCTCCAACTATCACGATCTTTTTTGGATTTAGCTTAAGTGTAGCATTTATCGTTTCTACCGGGACTTCATCTTTCTCGGTTAACAATATCGGCGCATCGATGGACTTTGCGTATGCCACAGCCGCCATAGAATCTGCTGGAGGCTCCCTTACTGCTATTACAACGACCTCTGAGGAGGGATACCTGCTAAGAACTCTTTTCGTAGAGAAACGATAAACGTCTTTTACGGTCTCGGGACTTTCGACCTTTTCTCCCCTGAAAACCTTGAGAGGCTCAAGAAGCAGCCTTATTGGTCGAGAAAGTACGCCGCGAACTATGGGGCTAAAAGGGCTTGGATACTCGCCAGTCAAAATAAGGGATGCCCCAACCGAGTTTGGAACCGACCAGAACATCTTTTCGCCAAGGCCTCTTTTGAGTATCACATTAATTAATAATTGGGGAGTAAGAAAGATTACACCTCCTGTGAATATAGGCGGCAAGGTCATTCTTGGGAGTAAAGCCCCACCGCCTCCGCCGCCTCCGCCTCCGCCCCCTCCGCCCAAGTCTGCTTCGCATTTGTCCAGTATAAAAATGCAACTATTCAATACACCGCACCACTTTTGGGTTATCGGGCAAGGAAGAATGCTTCCGTATATCCCCAGTATACTGAAGTGGTCCACTCTGGCTATGACATATCTACCAGTTGCATCTTCTCCTCTTTTGCTGAATGGGGTATTTTTCCAGGTGCTTGTACTCTCATCATAATACGCAGCGGCCAACGTTGATTCATTGTGTTCCCCCGCATCGTTCATATCATCGAGATTATAATAGATTTTAATTGTTGAATTGGGATTAAGATTTGTTAAAAGGTCATTGTCTTCTTCTACGCTCAAGTAATCTCCATATCTGTTGCTTAGATGCTCCCCCCCTGTCGGATTTATAGCCACCTTCGCGACAGTGACATTGGCAATAACATTTCCCTGAGTTAGTATTTTAACCTCAGCAAATTTCCCGGACTGAGCTGTGGGATTATCCTCGTCAAAAATCTTCAATGTTTTTCCTGATCCATTTATCTGGAGGTTCGTACTGCGCTGATGGCCGTCAACAAGTTTAGTGTAAGTCTTTTCTGTTTTAAGGTTGCTTGAGGTAATAGTAAAATTGACATTCTCGATAGATATAGTTCCCACTCCGGAAGATATTGGCACGACTTTTTCACTTCTCACTGTTAAGTCCCGAATCTGGGTATATTGTAAAGTGGTATCTATAACGTTACTGTCCCAAACCCTCGACCAAAGAACCTTGCTATTTAACACCTCGGAAGGGTCGATAAACGAGTTGAAAACTACTGTGTCACTTACGATAGAGTCAAGTACAGTGGACAGCCCTGACACCTCTGAGGTGCCACTAACAATTGAAGCGCCTGATATCGTAGAGTTGCCTGTAACTTTCGCAGTATCTTTTACCTCTGAGGTGCCCTGAACCTGCGCATCTCCACTTATGGTAGCATTTCCGCTTACCGTTGCACTCTCGGTAATAATTGCAGCGTCTGTAATTAATGCACTATCAACCACCATTGCAGCACCCGATACCGTTGCACTCCCCATTACAACTGAGTTATCTTCTACTTTTGCAGTATCTGTAACTATTGCATTCCCCGAAACGTCTGCAAATCCAGTAACCTGGGCGCTGCCAGAGACAATGGCACTATCTGAAATGTCGGCAAACCCGCTTACAATCGCAGTGCCTAGAACTTTTGCATCAACAGCCACGTCCGCAAAATCCATTATATTTTCAATGTTATCAACGGTCCCAAGCACTTCTCCGGTCCCGCATGTCAAATTTGAATCTGCTGGGCAGGGGTCATCCGCATCTGGGATTCCATCCCCGTCAGAATCTGTAACAGGGCAACCGACGTTGTCTACTGGCGAGCCAAATGAAGTGCCGGGACAGAGGTCATAGAGATCATCCACCCCGTCGCTATCTGAATCAATGATGCAGCCGTTGGCATCGACTGAATACCCGGCGGGCGTACCGGGGCAGATGTCGCCAAGGTCGCTTACGCCGTCAACATCAGAGTCTATCTGGCTTGCAGAGCATCCGTCTATGTCAACAAGCTCACCTGCGGGAGTATTGGAACAGAGGTCTGGAGCCACGTCTGAAATACCATCCCCATCGGAGTCAACGCAACCATCAGTTGGGTCATCGGGACATGGGTCAAAAACATCCGAAATTCCATCGCCGTCGGAGTCAACGCAACTGTTAGAAAAATCAGTTGGACATGGGTCTTCGCTGTCTAATATCCCATCCCCATCCTGGTCAACGCAGATGTTTGAGGCATCGGTTGGACATGGATCATCAAAATCGTTTGCTCCATCCCCGTCCGTATCATAGACCAAAGGATTTGTGCCCCTTATATATTCATCGAGATTGGTTAGATTGTCACCGTCAATATCTATTAGGGCATCAGATGTATCGAGGGGGTCTAAGGCATATTCAACCTCCCACCCATCAGGTATGTTATCGCTGTCTGAATCCGAATCCTGGGGACTGGTTCCTTCCCTGAACTCATCGATATTAATAAGTCCATCGCTATCCGGGTCCAAAGCAGTGTCGTTGTTAAATTTATCAAGGCCGTTGTCGTCCTCCCATGCGTCGGGGATTCCGTCTAAATCTCCATCGACATTTGAGAGGCAGGGGTTGAGACGCAGGTCATACTCCAGCCAATTTGAAAAACCGTCGTTATCAAAGTCTAAAGATGCATCTGACGAATTGGATTTATCGAGCCTGCAAGCTCCAGCGAACCAGTCTAAATCTTCCCACCAATCAGGTATCCCGTCACTATCAGTGTCTATCGCTGCGCCTTCAGGGGGGGCTACTTCAAAGTTTCCGATTCCAAAGTAAGCAAATACGACTGGAAAACTACTGATTAAGAAGACGAACGTTAAGGCATAGATTCGGTTCAACTTTCTCACCCCAGCACTTGGAGCAGCGCTTATTTCCCTGATGGCTTAATATTTGTTTCTTCTATGATATAAGGTTTATTTGTAAAAAAATTCACATATCCGGCATATTTGATAAGAAAATTTCAAAATCTATTTATTATAGAAAAAATTAAAAGCACGATGCCAGATAATCTTTAGTCGAAGTTGCATCATGAAAGTCTGTATCGTAATTCCGGCATATAACGAGGAAAAAACTATCGCCCGAATCGTAGCAGAGGCAAAAAGATATTCAAAAGACGTCATTGTCGTAGATGACGGCTCTAGTGACCGAACATATAATTTGGCCAAGAAGGGCGGGGCAACAGTACTTCGGCACGCCGTAAACATAGGCGCCGGCTTTGCAACGGTTACCGGAAACGACTATGCAGTAAGCAAGGGTTGTGACGTCATTGTAAATCTGGATAGCGACGGACAGCACTCCGCAAGTGCCGTGCCTGATGCAATAGAATTTCTAAAAAAAGGTGGGTATGATATAGTGCTGGGCTCACGCTTTTTAGAGAGCACAGATAGGATGCCATTGATATTAAAACTCGGAAACAGATTCCTTACATTTATGAATGGAAAGATATTTGGCTCAAATATCAGCGATACGCAATCTGGATTTCGTATACTTACCTCCGATGCCTGGAAAAAACTCGCTATTAAAAGTGTAGATTACTCGATTTGTTCTGAAATTTCTGCAAGGATTGGGATAAAAAGGTTAAAATATGCAGAAATTCCAATTGAGACCATATATCTTGATAAGTTCAAGGGCACGACCCTATTTGACGGTGTCAAGATATTTGTAAATATGATGCGATGGTGGTCTAAGAAATGATATGGATTCAGGTCGTCGGTGCAATTTTTGCACTGGATATGATGTTTATAACCTACTTTTATCACAGGAGGGGAGTATTCTTTCTCCACGATTCAATAATCTGGATGTCCGTATGGGTTTCACTGTTTTTAGTTTCTGTCTTTCCCAATTCTCTTGAACTTGTAGTAGAGCCACTCCAGTTCATCAGGGTTATGGACTTTCTGACTGTTGGATCCTTTTTTTTGATGTTTAGCCTAATTTTTGCCGTATTTACGAGGTCGAGAAACAACGACAAGAAGCTGCAAGAGCTTGTACGGGACCTCGCGTTGAAAGAAGTTGAAATGAAATAGATTATATGAACATTTTAACAAAATTCCAGTAGGTTGAAGAGATAGGATTATACAGGGTTGTTATCAAAGTGTTTCTAACCCCGCCATATTCCATTGTCCCACAGTAATTTTTGACTATTTCGGAATCGGGAATTTTCCTATTTGACTGGATTTTCGCCCTCTTTCTTAAAGTACTTTTAATATGTTTTATGTTCCAGGTGTAGCAT
>JAZFTU010000031.1:0-4856 GCA_036446855.1 Hydrothermarchaeaceae archaeon (SeqCode)
GGTTAGGGTCACGTTTGGCGTGCTATCTCCTGGTTTGTAGACATCGACGGTAACGCTGGCACCAGGCACGGTATACCACCAGCCGCAGTCCCGCGAATAGTAGCCGTCCGTCCTTATGTACACGCCTATTGACTTGCCGAGCTTATATCCGGGCCGATTCGCAGAAAATGCAACCCGAAGCCCGGACTCAGCACCCCCTGGCCAGTCGTAACCCATTATATATCCGTCGTCAGAGCCGTTATAATTAAGTCCGCCGGGGATTGAATATATCTGATCAGCGGCCTCGACAGACTGGGAACTCACTATTACCGCTGCAATAACTAGAAATAAAAGTCTGGTTCTACCTATTACCGTCATATGGTCACTTCTCATCATCTGCCACCTAGGGTAGTTTGTTCTATACTATACTTATCAGTACTAGTATAAAGTAGTTTTGAAAGCTAACTATTATATTCATGGAAGCCGTATAAAATTTGAGGAGATACTCTTGAAATATCTATTCCCCACGGTCTTCATTACGGGCGCCATCGTCCTTGTGCTGGAGATTCTTGGAACCAGGATACTGGCCCCTTACTACGGCACGACCCTTTACGTCTGGTCCTCGTTGATAACGGTGGCCCTGGTGTTCCTTTCGCTTGGATATTTACTTGGGGGAGTGCTGGCGGACAGGAAACCTGATCCGGGCCCCCTCTACCTGATTATCTTTCTCTCCGGACTGAGTATCCTATTCATACCCTCGATGGCCTCAAAAGTCCTGATTTTAACCAGCCCCCTTGGTCCGAGGTTCGGCGCCCTGGCCTCTGCCTTTGTGCTCTTCGGCATTCCTATGACCTTGCTGGGCATGGTGGCACCCTATGCGATCAGACTAAAAACTACGATGGTGGATACAGTCGGCGCAACTGCCGGCGGCTTGTACGCCGTAGGCACCATGGGGTCTTTTGCTGGCGCCTTGCTGACAGGTTTTTATCTAATTCCCTCTCTGGATATCAGAACGATAATTTATCTGACAAGTTTTTCGCTGTTCATCGTATCGGGCGGGTGGTTTTTGGCTGCGAAGAGATACAGGCTGCTGCTGGCCATGCCCCTCCTCCTTGTCATCCTTTTTCATTTGACTTATCCGGCCCCAGCCATGGCCGCGGACTCAGACCCTTTGATCGTCTACAAAACAGAGAGCCTGTATGGGCAGATAAAGGTCGTTGATTACAGGGATGGGCGGTATTTGCTGTTCAATGGGGCCTCACAGACGATCATAGATAAAAGGACCGGAGAATCCCGTTTGCAATATTCCTATGGTTTCTATCATTCCATCTACCTAAATCCAAAAGCGGAAACTGCCCTGTTAATCGGTTTGGGTGGGGGCGCTGTCCCTAAAAAATTTACGGAACTTGGCGTAGATATGGACGTCGTTGAGATAGATCCCAAGGTGGTGGACATCGCCAGGGAGTATTTTGGCTTTACAGGGGATGTGATAGAACGGCAGGCACTATATCAAAAACACCGCCCAAGAGTACGACATCATCTTATTCGACGCCTTTAGCGCATTTACCCCCGCTCCACACCTCCTGACCATCGAGGCCATTCGGGAAAGCAAAGAAATCCTTTCACACGAAGGATTGCTTGTACTAAACACCCTGGGCTGGGTAGACGGGGAAAATTCCAAACTCCAAGAAGCCGTCTACAAAACGCTCAAACAGGTCTTTCCATACGTGTACGTTGTCCCGGTAAACCATAGAGGATTTGATAACGTGTTGTTCTATGCCTCGGAAATACCGCTTGAAATCCGGGCTTATGAGATCGAGGTTGACAAAAATACACCCATAATAACAGACGACTACAATCCGGCAGAGTTTTGGGCATTGAAAGGGGCCGAAGAGGGTAGAGGCATCACAATCGAGTTTTTTGGGGAGGGTATATTAATTCAATAATCCTTAATCACTGCTTAGTTCAATCTTCCTGGGGGCCTTTAGCTTGATCTCTATCGTATCTCCGATCTTATAACCTAGCGAATCTACCAGTTTCTTGGGTAATCTAAGGGCATAAGAATTTCCAGTTTTTGTTATCTTTCCTTCCAACCTTTCTTTTTCCAGTTTTTTAATTGTTAGAACATAGTTGGCATCCGCTGGATTGATGAACTTCTCTTTGCATGATGGGCACTCCCAACCTCTTACGGCATATCCCTCCAGGTTCATCTTCTTAATCGGTTTTGCCCATTCGCCGCAGAAGCATTTTATATCTGCGTCTTCCAGTTTTGTTTTCATTTTTTTCAAATCTCCTGCCCTATATGTTTGATTAACCAAATGTTTCCACCCATCCAGTCTGAATACGTATCAACGACTATAACTCGAATGAGCTTTCCTTTTTTCGTCACGCATCTTTCAATCGTGCCTTTTGCCCTTCTGGATTTTTGACAGTCAAATCCGTGCTCCAGAATTTCGAGTATATCGAAGAGATCAAATTTATTTTCCATCTCTCTGTAAGCATGATACGACGGTACTACCGGTTTGCCTTTCCATTTGGGGTATAGTTCCTCCATATTATTAACCTTATACATACTTTTTGTAATTACTATGTGTAACTATTAATGCGACTTATAATTTTGTGGTGATTTCTAATTTTAAAAAGAATTCTAGGCTTTTTCTAATGTAAATTTTTTATGATTTTCTATAGTTATTTTAAACCTTTGCCCCTGTTTAAATCCTATGAGATCAATGAGTTCCTTGGGCAAGCGTATCCCAACCGAATTCCCTATCTTGGTCATCTTTGCGGAAAGCCTTTCCATCTTCAATTTGTTTATAGTAAGGAGTAGCTGAGCATCGTTCGGGTTAATATAATACTCACCGCATGCGGAACAAGTCCAACCTCTAACTCTATGGCCATCTATTAGCGTCTTTTTTGGCCTGGCCCACTTTCCACATGTACACTTCAAATCGTCTTCTTCCAATCTTGTAACTTTTTTCTTTGTCATGTCAATCGCTCACATGGGTTACCAACCATACTTCTTCTTTCAGTACCCGCGAGTAGTCTGCAACAACTACGACTTTAGTTATCTTACCTCTGTGTTTAACGCATCTTTCTATTGTAGCCTTTGCCCTTTTAGACTTTGCACAATCAAAACCTTCATCCAAGATATCTCTCACGAAATATCCGTCTTCTCCCAAGTCTATGAGATGATTGTATGCTGATTTTGTTAGTATTAGGGGTTTTCCTTTCCATCTGGGATATATATCGTACATATCTTTAACCTCGGACACCCTTTTTGTAATTACTTACGTGATTACTTTTGTAATAACTGCAAATCAGGGTTTTCCTATACTTACAAACTCGCCCCATAATTGTTTTTCTATGGGCACGCTCATAATCTTTATGGTCGCGCCTGCCATCGGGTTTAGTAAATAAGGGCGGACCCTTACCTATCGATAAACTTATATATTTGTAATACATAAGTTGTATTATAAAAATGACGAAAAATGTAGTACAATTGAGGATGCCCAAGGCGTTGATAAAAAGTATAGAGGAGCTTGTTCAGAGGGGGATATATAAAAATAAGAGCGAGGTCATTGTAGATGCCGTAAGGCACCACGTTGTCGGTGCCAAAGAACGAAGCGATGTATCGTTGTTCTTAAGGGACGATATGAGGGGAAAGGCCGAAAGGGTAGGTTACTCCAGGGAAGAGCTGGAAATCTTGTGGAGGAAGGTTAGGGAAGGCGAAGAATGGAAAGAAAAGTTTGGCTCAACCATAGAGGAAGTTATGCACAGACTGAGGGGAAGACGGTGATATTTGTAGATACCGATATCTATGTTATAGACAAGCTATTTCCCAAAGATGAAAGATACGGAGATAATGCGAGATTTTTGGGATTGGAGAGTGAAAAATGTACCTCAATCTTCAACCTATTTGAACTCCTCGGCATAGCCTCATACAACTTGAATGAGATCGAGTTAAAAAAATTGCTCAAGGGTTTTGCAGATGTTTACGGCGTGGAAATACTATACCCCCGTACTGCTTTCGTGTCTGCTGAGGCATTCCTGGAGTCCTTGCTCGATGACGCATTTGGAAAGATGACCCGAAAAATGGGCTTTCAAGACGCCCTGATTCTAAATATCGCAGAGCAGTATAACTGCACACGGTTCATCACGTGGAATTCAAAACATTTTAAGGACCGGACAGACGTCAACGTCCAAACCCCGAAGGAATTCTTAGAAATCCACTAGACATCATGTACGCAATCTACACTGGAGATGGCTTCTGTTGCGTTCCCCCTGTCAAATTTCTCCGAGGGGTACACCACGGCAACCATATACAACGCATTGTTTTCATCGCAGTGCCACACCAAGCTCAACCCTTTAGCGACCCCACCGTTTAGAGATACGTCCAAAAGGTAAGCGGTATGCTCCTCCACTGCTATCTCCCCCGTATAGCTGACAAAATCAAAGCCAAAGGCATTCTTCACCTGATTTTCGATTTCTTCGTTCCCTGGCATGGAATGTGCATCTACGAACGTGACTACCAGCACCCCCTGGTTTGGAAGTCTGTACTTGACGTACCTGTTGCTGTGATACATCAGGGCGCCGCCTGGACCAACCATGTGCAGATATTCACACTTGCTAGTATCCAATATCCAGCCGGGCTGACTTTCTATCTCTATGTTTAAAATTCGAATCACATCCGTGGAATTCTCTCTGCTCACCAAACCCAAGAGCGGGGGAGTGATAAAAGGACTGCCGTGCCTTTTCGTCATGAAATTCAGCATATCTCTAAGAGGATCGACTACAACAGAAAGGTCATCGGAATACCGGCTCTTCACCGCATTTAAAGCCGTCCTGAACTCCAGAACCGTATGCTCATCGGTATTCAA
>JAZFTU010000032.1:0-11143 GCA_036446855.1 Hydrothermarchaeaceae archaeon (SeqCode)
TCATGAGTTAGGATGATTCCCCCGGAGACGTAATGGTCAATCTCCCGATTAAATGTTTCTTCACTATATCGGAAAACGTTTAGTTCTGGGCTAGCCTCTAAAATCCTTTGCTCATCCATTGTAATTCCTAGATGTTCTCTTAAAGTGGCTAGTAAATTTGCTTCCGCTGGCGACATGTCATCTTGAAATGCCCACGCCGTCTTTAGCATTAAAGTAAATAAATCATATTGTTTATCTTTTTTTAATCCCTTACCTCTCTTCGCTAAATCTATTATTTTATTAACCTCTTCTCGAACAAGCGCTTTTAAGTTTTGAATAGGAACTTTATAGCCTTCTTGTTCAACCATGATTTTTAAGATAATGTATCCCGGTGGTTTTCTAAACTCGGTACTGCGTTTAACCCTTTCATAAGATGGCAAGGACCTGCAGAGTTCATCTCGGAGTACATCTACGGGCCAGCCCATGTACCCCGCAAGCTTATCCTTAGCAAGACGGTTCAGATCAGTTCTTTTATAAGATTTAAGTATCTCCTGAAGTTTCATGGATTTCCCCCTTTCATGATGGGTCTATTTTCTCATTCATCTAGATCATATATAAATTATAGGACCTCATCCATGCTCCCGCTCCTGTATCCCTGCACGTCAAGGGTGACGTATGCAAATCCAAGTCCCTTTAGCACCTCTACCACCTGCGCCCTGTTTTCAATGATGGTCGACATTTCCTCCTGCAGGACCTCGATTCTTGCGGTGCTGTCGTGGTGCCTCACCCTCATCTGAGTTGCCCCAAGCTCTCTTAAAAAAGTCTCTGCCTTCTCAATCCTCTGGAGGCTTTCTTTTGTTATCCTTTCACCGTAGGGTATTCTGGATGCGAGGCAGGCCATCGCAGGCCTCTCATGGGCCGAAAGGCCAAACCCCTTTGCAATCTTTCGCACCTCTGCCTTTGTTATCCCGAGCTCTAAAAGGGGGCTTTTTACCCCTGCCTCTTTCATGGCCTTCATTCCAGGACGGTGCTCCCCCATATCGTCGGCGTTTGCGCCATCCACTATGCAGGATATATTGTATTTATCTGAAATTGCCTTCAGGCCCTCAACAAGCCCCTTCCTGCAGTGATAGCACCGGTCCTCTGAATTTTTGACAAAGTGCGGATTTGAAAGCTCGTTTTCTTCTATGATGATATGGGTTATCCCTATCTCACCTGCAAGCCTCTTTGCATGTGCAAGCTCTGCTGGAGGGAAAGTCTGGGACTTGGAAGTTACTGCTATCGCCTTATCGCCCAGTGCAGTTTTCGCAGCAGAGGCAACAGCACAGCTGTCAACGCCCCCTGAAAAGGCAATTATCGCTCCCTCCCTCTCTTCGAACCAGCCTGTGAGCCGCTCCATCATCTCAAAACTTCTGCCCGCGGGTCTTTCTGATGTCGAACCTTGCCGTATCTGCTATGGACATTGCTGCCATCACCCCTGCCTGCACTGGGTCAGACACGACCAAATCTGAGGCCCCCGGAACGGTGCCTGCCATGTTGAGCGATATCACAGGTATTCCATAGTCCTCCCTAAGCTCACTTACTGCCTTTGTAATCTCGCCCCCCATGAGGGAACCTGCAAGTACCAAAATTGCAGCTCTGTGCAGCCTGCCGACGGCCCTTACGGCCTCTGAGATTTTCTCTTCGCCAGTAAGAGGTACTGTGTCAACACTTATCCTCTCGCCTCTAATGTTGTGCCTGTCTGCCTCGCTTACAGCGCCTAAAACCACCTGGGCTACCTGCGCGCCGCCTCCGATTACTATTATCCTTTTTCCATATATCTGTCCGAATGGCTTGGATACGTCAACTGAAATCACGCTATTTAGGGCATTTAACTCTACCGTCAGGGCATCAATGTCTGAAACGTCCTTGAGCTCGAAGTAAAGCTGTGTTTCCTCTTCGGTTGGGAAGTGCTGGATATATTTTATATCGATATTTTTTTCTGCGATGACAGTTGTAATGTCCCTTAAAAGGCCCCTTCTGTCTGTAGCAAAAATCGTTATTGCAACGACTTCCATATCTATAAATATGCTGCCAAGATAAAAAGACTTGTGGTTATGAAAGTAATAGAGCTTAAGGACGACCGGATAATTTTGCTGGACCAGACGCTTCTTCCCCTTGAGACAAAATACATTGAATGCGAGGACATTGAATGTCTCGCAGAAGCCATAGAAAATCTGAGGATAAGAGGCGCGCCAGCGCTTGGGGTGGCTGGGGCCTTTGGGATGGCACTATCTGCTATCAAAAACGCCGGGAAAGGAAGAGAGGAAGTGTTAAGCGCCCTCGAAACTTCTGGAAACCTGCTGAAAAAGACAAGGCCAACGGCCGTAAATCTTGGATGGGCTATTGAAAGAGTCTTGAGCAAGGCCAAGGAATCAAATAATCCCGCAGAGTCCACCTTAAAAGAGGCATTAAAAATCTATGACGAGACCCTCGAGTCCGACAGGAGAATAGGAGAGCATGGTGCAGGGCTTATCGAAGATGGTGATATCATCCTTACGCATTGCAACGCGGGGGGGCTTGCGACCTGCGGAATTGGCACGGCCCTGGGCGTGATAAAGACTGCCTGGTGGCAGGACAAAAAGATAGAGGTATATGCCGACGAAACCCGCCCACTCTTTCAGGGAGCAAGACTTACTGCCTTCGAGCTTGCATTGGAGGGAATACCGGTGAGTGTGATTACAGACAGCATGGCGGCATATGCAATGAAGAATCTTGGAATCACTAAAGTCGTTGTGGGCGCCGACAGAATTGCAGGAAATGGCGATACGGCAAATAAAATAGGGACATACGGGGTTGCAGTACTCGCAAAGGAACACAGCATTCCATTTTATGTTGCAGCGCCCCTGTCTACAATCGACACTGGCACATCTACTGGGGGCAAAATCGATATAGAGTTCAGAAATACCGATGAGATAGTCTTCTTTAATGGTAAGCGCATTGTCGCAGATGGAGCAGAGATAAAAAGTCCTGCCTTCGATGTCACGCCCAATAAGTACATTTCAGGTATTATCACAGAAAACGGCGTGCTCATGCCCCCTTTTGAAAAAAGCATAAAGCGGGCCTTTGGAAAATGAGGAAAGCAGCATATATTGCATTTCTCGCAATTTTAGCAGTGGCCCTGTTCCAATACTTTCAAATTTTGGAACTAAGAGAGGACCTGTGGTCAAAGAATGCCAATATCCATCTATTAAATAGAGATTACGAAATTTTGGAGTCGAATTTTTCAGTTGCCCTGAATGAATTGAATACTACTCGGTTGAAGCTCAACCAGACGAACATTCATCTTAACGAGAAAGAGGCATCGCTGCAAGATGCAATGGGCACTATCCACAGACTGAATTATAAAAAAAGCATTCGTACCTACATACTCGGTGTAATAGACGGTAAAGGCATTGGAATACCCCTTGAGATTGAGATCAGAAATGGGACAGGAAGAGTGCTAATCGATGTTGGAGACATAATCTTAGAAAAGGACGTACAGAGCACGGCAAGAACCGCTTTTGCACTGGCAGATGTCAAATCTAAAGGGAGCCTGGCAGAAAAAGACGCCAGCATTCGTATTGTAAACCCATTTAATAAGCCCATTTCCATAAGCGGCATGAGCTCTGGGGCAATCATGACCATTGGACTAATTTCCCTCGGAAAAAATCAAACTTTACGAACAGGAGTCATAGTAACAGGGACGATTAGCGGGGACGGCAGTATAGGCCAGGTGTCATACATAAAACAGAAAGCAGAGGCTGCAAAAGAGCTTAATGCAAGCATAATGCTCGTTCCCGATGGTCAAAAAATGTCTATTCACGGAATAGAGCTAATAGAGATTTCAAATATAGAAGAGGTGATGGAGTACATGCTGGAACGTTGATGTTGAAAATTTCCTTCGACTCCGTATCTTCGCAATATTTTTAACCACGTATTTGATTAAGAGCTAACATGAAGCTTCAAGTTCACGGCCTCGTGCAGGTTTTTACAGATGAGGAGATAGCAGATGCAAGAAAACATGGGCGCCTTTTAAGTATTGATTTAGAGCTTACAAAGAGGTGCAATCTTAGATGCATATACTGTTATGCTGACGGTGGTGCGCCAAACAAGAACGAGTTGAGTTTGGACGAAATATACCGGGTTATCGATGAGGCAAAGGCGCTTGGTGCAAAAAAGGTCACATTCACCGGAGGTGAACCGCTGACCCACAAGCACTTCTTTGATATTGCGGAATATGCCAAAAAAGCCGGACTTCAAACCTCGCTTTATTCTAACGGCACCTTAATAGACCTAAAAGTTGCTGAGAGACTGGCAGAAATTGGGGCCATTCCCTGCATAAAGCTTGACGCAATCGAGAAGGACATTCAGGATACATTAGCAGGTGAAAATGGGGCCTTTGAAGGCATAATGAGAGGCATCGAAAACCTTCTCAAAGTCGGATACGGGACGAAATACCAGATGAATATTAACACGGTGATATGCAGGGACAATATCAAAAATCTGCCCCAGGTGCTGAAATGGGCAAGGGAAAAAAATATACAGCCATCCTTTTTGAGGCTGGGTCCCAAAGGGAGGGCAAAGGGCAGCAATTTGGGAGTTGCCACATCCGAGCTTAAGGATCTTTTTGAGAGGCTGTCAAAGGTAGATAAAGCCTTTGACGAAAATTGGGAGCCGGTAACCCCCTTTTGCGGCAGAGGTTGTAACAAACACTACATAAGCTGCTATATTAGTTCCCAGGGAGACGTTCAGCCATGCACAGGGGTTGATATTCATGCAGGAAACATAAGAGAGGAAAGACTTGAAAGCATACTCGCATCGTCAGAAGTCTTCAAAATTGCGAGGAACATGGAGAAGCACATAAAAGGTGCCTGCAGCTCCTGTGAGCGCCTGGGAAGATGCTATGGATGCAGAGGGCTAGCATATTATATGACTGGCGACTTTACTTTAGCAGACCCCCTGTGCTGGAACAACCCGGAGGCAATGTAATTAAAATGCGCTACATCGACATGGGGCGCATAAGCTTGCCAAATCTCCATGCCACTGAAGAAGCGATTGCAAAATCCAAAGTTCCGACGCTTATGCTCTGGATAGCACATCCTGATACGATAAACCTCGGATATTTTCAGAGCGTCTCAAAGGAGGTGGATATAAAAGAGGCAAAAAGATTGGGGCTTACGATTACCAGGCGCCCGTCTGGCGGAGGTGCTGCCCTGTTTGATGATAAAGAGCTTTACTACTCGATAGTTGCCGGGTGGGATTCTGGGATTTTGCCAAAGGATGCAAAGGCCTGTTTCAAAAAGGCCGCGGACGGAATCATATTTGCTCTTAAACATTTTGGGATAGAGGGAAAATTTGCAGGGAAAAATGACGTCCAGGTGAATGGGAGGAAAATATCAGGGAATGCCCAGACAAATAAGGAGCAGTCGAAAATCCAGCACGGTACGTTCCTGGTAGATTTTGACATAGAAGTAGCTGGAAGGGTCCTAAAGATCCCAATTGAAAAGGTGGAGGATAAAGGTATAAACGTAAGAACAATGCCCGGCATGATATCTGAGCGCATAACGACACTAAACCGCGAGCTTAACAGAAAAGTGCCAAAAGAGGAGGCAAAAGATGCACTGAGAGGTGGTTTTGAAAAGGCCCTCGGCGTCAATCTTACCAGCGGTGAACTTACAGAAAGTGAAAAGGCCATGATAGAAAAATTAGTATTAAAATACGAAGATCAGAAGTGGATTTACAAGCGGTGATAAGATGCGGCATTCTGCGTACAAGACCAAGGGGGGCCTTATCAGGGTATCACTGGAAGCTGACGAAAAGATAAACGATATATTGATTACAGGAGACTTTTTTATCTACCCCGAAGAATCTGTCGAGGAGCTGGAAAAGGCGCTTATTGGTGTGAGTACGAACGAATCAGAACTCTTGAGAGTCGTGAAGGGTTTCTATGAAAATATTGAGGCCATGGATATAGAACCAAAAGATTTTGTAGCGGCAATCAAAAAGGCTTTGTAACATGGGAATTTCTCTAAAAAGCGCAAAGGAACTCATGCAGCTTGAGGGCGAGGACCTTCAAGAACTTTTTAAAGCTGCAAGAAAGATAAAAGAAGATATCACAGGGAGGAACGTAAACTTTTACTTCACGGGAAATAGATTCCCTGCCATCTCCTTGACCGGCGGCTCCTGCGCCTTGAGCTGTAAACACTGCGAGGGACATATGCTTGATGGCGTCCACTGGGCAAGAAAAAACAAAGAACTTGTAAGGAAGGTAGTTTCGTTCGAAAAAAGGGGCGCATTGGGCTGCCTTATAACAGGCGGCTGCAGGCCAGACGGAACCGTTCCTATAGATGAATTTACTGATGCCATAATGACACTGAAAAGAGAGACTGGACTGTTTCTGTTGGCACACACCGGAATAATAGACTATTCATCGGCAAAGGCCCTAAAGGAGGCTGGGCTTGACGGGGTATCTTTGGACATCGTGGGAAATGCAATGACCACAAAGAAGGTCTATGGTATCGAAATCGGCCCGGAGAAGTACAAAAGTTCACTTGTTTCCCTTGAAAAGGTTGGATTTGAAGTAATTTCCCCGCACATCTGTGTGGGCCTGGACTTCGGAAATGTTTTCCATGAGCTGGAGGCGCTCGAAATTATCTCTTCAATAGCGCCCACAACAATTGAAATCATTGCACTTATGCCCATAAGAGGAACTCCCATGGAGAACTTTTTGCCAAATCCAATGGACGTTGCTAAAATCATAGCTATTGCCCAGCTGTGTTTTCCTAAAACCCCCATTACATTGGGATGTGCCCACTCCCGGGGCAGTGGCAGGGCACAGATTGAAGAGCTGGCCCTTAATGCCGGAGTGTCAAGTATTGCACTCCCCACGCCAAAAACAGAGAAACTTGCCCTTGTGATGGGATACGACACTACAAAAATTGAAACCTGCTGTGCCGTGCCTGGTATCCAAAATCTGGCGGGGAGGATTTAATGGAAAAAATACGGGTCTCTGTCGGAACAGCACGCCAGCTTGGCCTAAAGCCGTGTAATAGCAAGGTAAAAATGGAAACGGCCTACCTTCTCACATATCATGAGGGCCGGTGCTCGGCAAACTGCCAGTTTTGTGCCCAGGCAAGGGAAAGTTTCGCTCCCCCTGACAGGATTGCAAGAGGTGTTTATCCCAAGTTCAATCTGAAAGAGGTAGCAAATAAATTAAAAATCGCTGCTAAAGATGGAGAGATAAAGAGGGCCTGTATCCAGACGCTCAATCATACCTGCCTTATCGAAGATCTTTCCATCCTGATAGAAAGTCTGTCAGATGCCGGGATTCAAATTTCACTGTCAAAACACCCCTCAAATTATGAGGAACTCAAATATCTCAAACGGTTAGGTGTTACCAGGTTAACTATCCCGCTGGATGCAGTAACTGAAGAGCTCTTTGACAGAATAAAAGGGGAGGGTGTAGGAAGTCCCTATAGATGGGAAAAACACTGGGAGGGGCTTAAATTGGCTTTTCGGGTATTCGGCAAAGGAGGGGTAGGGACCCACATAATACTGGGACTTGGGGAGACCGAAAAAGAGGCATTAGAGACCATTTCTGCCTTGCTGAAAATCGGTGTCGGGGTGGGGCTTTTTGCCTTTGTTCCTATATCGGGAACTGCACTTTCGGACGCGCCTAGGCCTTCTATTGAGTCATACCGCAAGGTTCAACTGGGGCATTATCTCCTTCGAAAAAAAATGGTCAATTTTTCTGATTTTTCGTTCAAAGGTGGAAAAATCCGGGACTTTGGGTCTCCAAAAGACAGGCTTTATGCAATAATTGAAGGGGGGGCTCCTTTCATAACTTCTGGGTGTAGCAATTGTAATCGCCCCTACTCCACAGAAAGCCCATCTGGTCCAATTTACAACTATGCGATGCCCCCCTCAAAACATGAAATAGAGAAAATAAAAATTCAACTGGGGGTTAAATGAAGATATTAAAAAAGGCTGAATCTGGTGAGCCCATATCATATGGAGAGGCCCGGCAGCTCTTTGAAATTAATGACTCTCTGTCGCTGTTTTCAGCCGCGCGATTTGTAGCCAGAGAGAATTTTGGAAATAAAATATCCCTTTACAAAAATGCCTTTCCCCCGGTATCAGTCACAGGTGACAACTGCTCTTTGAACTGCCACCACTGCGGCAGACAATATTTAAAACACATGGCTCCTGCTACAACAAATGAGCAGCTTGTGAAGCACTGCCTTCTCCTCCAAAAGCGAGGCGTGCCTGGCATTGTTTTAAGCGGTGGGAGCAGAGCGGATGGAGTGGTTCCGCTATGTGAGTTTTCCAATGGGATAGAGGAGGTTAAGAAGCAAACTAACCTTGATATCTTCGCCCACACCGGGCCAGCTAACGAAAGGCAGGTAAGTATCCTGGATAAAGCAGGCCTTGATTGTGCCTTACTTGATGTGATTGGAAGCTCTAAAACTGTTGAAAAGGTCTTTGGAGTAAGGATTTCTCAGGAAAGATATAAAAGGACTATTGAGGCCCTCAAAAAAAGTGAAATAAAATTGTCGCCTCATGTCATTGTAGGTCTCGATTATGGCAAGATTAACGGAGAAATTAAAGCCCTCGAACTCTTGAGAGATGCCTGCGTAGATAACATATGCATAATAGTTTTGATTCCAACAAAAAATACTCCCATGGAAGGTATCTTGCCCCCATCTCCCGAAACTATTGGAAGGATTGTTGCAATAGCAAAGCTCATGTATCCGGATGTGCCCGTGTCTCTCGGATGCGTTCGGCCAGGAAAGACCTACCGGCAGGCCATTGATGCAGCAGCTATCAACGCAGGCGCAACAAAGATTGCAATTCCGAGCCTTGAGGCAAGGAGGGCAGCAGAAGAGCTTGGTCTTAAAATAGTAGAGTTTGAGCAGATGTGCTGTGCCTAGGATTCACAATGAAAGGTAAAAGTGACATGCGAGTGAATCCTTACTTCCCTCTTGGGAAGTAGGGCACATGAGGAGCGGTCACCCCATCTATATTGAAGTGCCAGCGACGAAAGTGCCCTATCGCAGTTTCTCTACTTTCCTCTGGATTACGCTTGCAGCGAGCGTTATGGAATTCAAGCAGTGGGATATCAAAGGCGCGTAGGCCGATTCGTAGAGCATGAGCTCTCGCGCTGTGATGTCATTGTACATCCCTACAGCGAGCTGGTCAATTTTCGATGCCACTTTTTCTCCTATTATCTGGCATCCCAATATCTTTCCGTGCGGGTCTGCTACCATCTTTATGGTGCCCTTTTTATCAGACGGTGAAAACAGGGGCCTTTCGTACTGGGAAACCTTGCTTACGACGCATGGGTAATTTCTAAGTTTGGCATCTGTCTGTGTCATCCCCACCATTCCGACCTCATAATCGAAGACCCTAAGAATAGCAGGCATGAGCGTGCCCTCGTAGCAAAGGTCACCTCCGGCAGCGTTGATTCCAGCTATTTTGCCCTGTTTGTTTGCTGAAGACCCCAAAAATGGGGTAATTGGCTCCTTGGTATGAAGGTGATAGGTCTCTGCACAGTCCCCCGCTGCATAGACTCCCTTTATGTTAGTCTCCATCCTGCTGTTGGTCTTTACTGCGCCTGTAGGCCCAAGCTCAATTTTAGTATCTCTTAAGAGTTCGGTATTTGGCCTGCATCCAGTAGAGACAAAGCATGTGTCTGCAGGTATTTCATCGCCTCCTACTGACACGCTGCTTACCTTTCCGTTTTTGCTGTTTATTGACGACACTCCCTTACCTATAATGACCTCAATTCCATTTTCTATTAATGTCTTCTCAATTAGGGACGCCATATCGGAATCCAGAGCCTTGGGAAGGACATGTGGGAGTGCCTCTACAAGCGTTGCCTTAATGCCCCTTTTTGTCGTGAGTTCGCAGAGCTCAACTCCTATTGCACCTGCCCCAATTACAACACACTTTCTGGCATCTTTTATATGAGGCCTTATCCCCATAAGGTGGTCAAAAGTTCTCAGGAAAAAGACCCCTTTGCTATCTATCCCTTTTATCGGAGGCCTAAAAACCCTCGAGCCTGTCGCAATCACAAGAGCAGAATAGCTGAATTCCTGGATCCCTGCCGGGCTCTTTGCCTTCACCTTCTTTTCATCGAAATCGATGCTTGTAACCTTTGTTTTTCTCTTAATCTCCAGGTTCCTTTGGCTATCGTAGATTTTATCAGTGAGTATACTTTTGACTTCGGATTCCTCTGAAAAAAATAGGTGCGGCAAATCACACCTCGGATATGCAACGTGCTCCTCCTCGGTTATTAACAGGACTTTTGAGTTGGAATATTTGATGGCCTCGGTTGCAGCCGTAGCTCCAGCACCGCCGCCGCCGATTACAATCAGGTCGTATTCCATGGCCACTTTTCTGCTCTTCTGTATTATAAAAGTTTATCTTCCGGTACGTGTGGTAATGTTGAAATATTTAAATATGTGAATAATCTATGGAAACGATCACTCTTGAACGTCTTCATAAAGAGATGCTGAGCATAAAAAAGGAGTTAAAAAGAATTAGTTTTATTTTAGGAGAAGATTTTGAACTGAGCAAAGAAGCTATTTCCTCCTACGTTGACCATGAGGAAGTCCTGAAGGAATTTTCTTAAATGACTACCTGTAAGATTCCTTGAAAAATTGGGGGGCAATCCGGGTATTAATAGACGTCAAAGACATAGAAAAAATATTTACAAACGACGTCTTTGAATCGCCTTGAAGTCGATTGCGTATAACGTTCCACTCCTAAACGAAGTTCTCTTTCCTGAATTATTATACCTTTTTACCTTTTGCAAGGAGAGAATTTGAGCGAGGGCTTTGAACGAAACCAGATGCGCTCTGTTAAGTGACCTAAGTGTTAGCAAGGGCGAGTAATCCGAAGGGACGTGAAGAGTTCCGAATCCAACCATTTAGATTATTTCTTATTTTACAATCCCATATTTTTCTCTAAGGGTTTGTTTCCAACCAAATGTTTTTAAAAGAAATTTTTCATGTTCTTTAAACTTTTCCATTAATTTATCATTTATTTTTAATCTCTTAAGCGTAGCTGGACTGTAAATAACAATTTCAGTCTCATCACTCATCTTTTCATCTAACTCCCAGTGGGCTAGTGCATTTCTTAA
>JAZFTU010000033.1:0-7441 GCA_036446855.1 Hydrothermarchaeaceae archaeon (SeqCode)
AATGTTTTTGTTTTTTTATTTCGATGTTAAACTTGAAAAATCTCATCAGAGGCGGGATTTTGGTCAAAAAGAGAAATAAAAAAATGGAGGAACAAAAAAGTAGCCAGTATCTACTTCCCATTGCGATACTTTTTATTTTAGCAATCGCTCTGTATTCTGTAAAAAGTAGCGGAGGAGGCGACGCTCTCCCTGCAACCAAGGCCCCGCTTGCAAGCCCCCCTCCGCTTACGCTTGTACCGGTTTCTTTGCCTGACTACGCAACGCAGAGTAAACAAATAGAGGACGCATACATAATTGCAACGCAAATACCCGATGTCCTGGAGAAGATACCCTGCTACTGCAGCTGCGGGGGCATCGGCCATAAGAGCCTTAGGAACTGCTACATAAATGATGACGGCACATTTGGAAACCACGGCTCCTTCTGCCAGATTTGCATAAACGAGGCCTATGATGTCTATACATGGTATATCCAGGGTGTCCCGGTAGCAGAGATTAGAAAAAGAATAGACGAAAAATACGGCTCTGGTTTTGGCAAGGGGACAGACACGCCTCCGGTTTAAGGCACATTATAATCCGTAAAATTTATAAGGTTTCAACTACAATAGTTTAAGGTGGAAGCGAAAGGAGGAAGTGATAGTAGGTAGTCTAAAAAAGCACTACTAGCCAAAAAGGAATGAAAAGGATAAGCGTCATTTTAACCATCCTTCTAACTGGATTTATTATTACTGCATTAGCCGGCGCTCTCCCGGATGATATTGGAATTTCTTCTGATAACGGAGCAAGAGAGTGGACTACCTGGACCAAGGCCATATGCAGTGAAGAAAATTATTGTATTGATATCCTGATAACATGCGACGGAAACCGGGTGGTTGACTTAACACCCCTCTCAGAGGGCATTTATTTTTCAAGCGACTGGGAAGATGAAAGGCCCCCTCACCTTAAAAATCAATATTGCTAAACTATTTCTTTTCTTCAAAAATCGTTTTTAATTTTTCCTTATCCTCGCTGGAAAGTTTGCTTACCGCCTCTTCAGATTTATTCATAGCTTCCTTTAAAATTATTGCCTGCAGTGCCGGCAGGATGGCGATTGTTCTAACCTTTGCATGATATCCTGCATCTGCTGAAATTCGGATTTCCTCGAGGGATTCCTTTGTCATTTTACCTTTTCCCACGCCCTGGCAATCTTCGGTAGTCAGGATAAAGTTCTTTCCGTTAAAGCCCAGCGGAAATGCCTGGCAGGACACAGGTCTGGAATCATAAATGGTGCAGTCATTTTTTTCAAGAAAGGGGCAGGCATCATCCTTTTTTATCTCCATTTGCATCGGGAATTCACCTGTCATCTGAATTTTGAGATAGGGAAAAATTTTTGCAAATTTCCCTTCTTTCCACCAACGTTCGACATCATCTATAAATACCTCAATATTTTTGCGGTTTTTACAGCACACCCCTTTTCGCTGGCAATCGAATAAAAATTTTGAAACTGGCACAGCAAGAAATAAAACCCATGGGGATATAATCTTTCCCATGAACGAACTTTCGAAGGTGCTTAAGATTCCTGCCCGATTTGTGGATGTCGTGCACCAGCGTTCAGTAGTAAACAGCATTGTAATGAAGGACGGGGTAATCAAGGACATATCTTCGGGAGAGATTGAAGGCATCGGTGTAAGGGTCCTTGAAAACACCTGGGGTTTTTCTTCTGCCAACTCTGTTAAAGACGTTCTGAAAATGACAAAGGGGGCATATCACGCAGCAAAATCAGGTAAAAAAATCGAGTTTTTAGAGGCCGATGGCATAACGGCCGATGTCAGCGTAAAACCCAAAATTGACCCGCTGAAAGTAGGAATTGAGGAAAAAGGTGATATTTTGCGAAGGGCATTTGACGCTACAAAAGAGTACCCTGAAGTTGTGAGCTCTACGTTCTCGTATAGTGACGTTAAGTCAAGCTACCGATACTTAAATTCAGAAGGGACCATAATAAATTCAGAATACGTACGGGTAGGATTTTTTGCATCTGTTTTTGCAAAAAAGGATGGAAAGTTCCAGGTAGGTTTGGAACGGTCTGGGGCAACAGGGGGCCTAGAGTCCCTGAAGGATTCTTCTGAACTTTCCAAAGAGGCATCAGAGAGGGCCATTCGTCTTTTAGATGCGGGGCAAGCTCCAAGCGGGACGTTTACCGTAGTTATCGACCCGCTCCTCACAGGCGTTTTCATCCATGAGGCCCTGGGGCACTGCGTTGAGGGAGATCACATTATCCAGAAGGAATCCGTGCTTGAGGACAAACTCAATGAAAGCATTGCAAGCGAGCTTGTAGACGTCTACGACGATCCGACACTCGAAGGCTCATTTGGGTTTTATTTTTATGATTCTGAAGGCACCAAGGCCCGAAAAAAGGCGATTTTAAAGAAGGGGGTCTTAAAGGAATTTCTCCATTCAAGAGAGACTGCAAGCAGGATGAATATGGAGCCAAATGGAAATGCGAGGTCCCAGAGCTTCAATTATTCCCCTGTGGTTCGGATGAGCAACACGTATCTTGCGCCCAAAGATTTCGGTTTTGAAGAGATGCTTGAGGACATTAAATACGGCATCTACCTGAAAGGCTCAAAAGGCGGGGAGGTCGATACCGCAAGGGGAGTATTCCAGTTCAGCGCAGAAGAGGGATTCCTCATAGAAAATGGCGAGCTTACTAGGCCCGTAAGGGACGTTTCCCTGTCTGGCGAGACCCTAAAAATCTTAAAAAACATAGATGGGGTAGGAAGCAAGTTCAAAACCAATATCGGTTTTTGCGGCAAGGCATCCCAGACAGTCCCCGTGGGCGATGGGGGCCCACACATAAGGACTCTGGCAACCGTAGGAGGGCAGAATGGAGCTTGAAACTGCACTAAAGCTCCTTGAAAAACAGGTCGACGAAGGAGAGATATTCTGCGCAAAAGAGCATCACAAAACCCTCGAAACCAAAAACGGGGAGGTGGACCTCTTCAAAGAAAGTAAATCTGAAGGCTATGGAATCCGGGTCATAAAAGATAAAAGGATGGGCTTTTCATTTTCCAACCGCCTCAGCAGGGCTGCGATAGATAGCGCAATAGGTTCAGCCAAAATCGCAGAACATGATAAACACCTTTCCCTCCCCCGCAAGCAAAATTATGGTAAGTTCCGGGGACCTGATCGTGCGATAAAGTCACTTAAGACCGAGGACGTCCTCAGGTTTATGGATGAGATGCTAACGCCGTGCAGTGATTACTCGGTTATTCCCACAAGCGGCTCAGTAAGTGTGCTTTCATACGAGGAGGAAATCGTAAACTCCTTTGGACTGTCAGGTATAGACCGGGGAACTTCAATAAATGCATATCTAAGCACTGTCGCAAAGGGCGATGACATATCAACCGGATTTTATTATGACGCTTCAAGGACTATGAACCTTAACTTTGAGGAGATAGGGCGGGAGGCCGCAAGGCTTGCCAAGGAATCTTTAAACGCTAGGAGACTTAAGACCATAAAATGCAATCTGATTTTAAAACCACACGCAGTGGGAGACCTTTTCGAAAACGTGCTTTTATCCTCTTTTAGTGCTGACAGTGTGCAGAGAAATCGCTCTTTTCTTGCCGGGAAAGTTGGGGAGACTATCGCATCCGGGCTAACTCTGGTCGACGACGGCACATTAAAGGATGGGCTACTCTCGGCAAAATTCGACTCTGAAGGCGTTGCCTCAAAAAAGACATCCCTCCTGAAAAATGGGGTGCTTGAGGGATTCCTATATGATACCTATGCGGCAAATAAGGCAGGAATTGAAAGCAGCGGCAATGCATCCAGGGATTCTTACTCATCCTTGCCCCAGATTGGCCCGACAAACGTCGTGGTATCAGGGAGAGGAGATATAGGCGAAGAAAAGGGCCTTTTGGCATACGGACTTATCGGGGCGCATACATCAAATCCGGTCTCAGGAGATTTCTCTGTCGAGACAAGAAATGCATTTTTGGACGGTAGGCCAGTAAAAAAGGCGATAATATCCGGAAACATATTTGAGCTAATGCAAAATATCAGCGGCTTTGGAAAGGACAAAAAACAGGTCTCTTCAATAATCTCCCCAAGCATTGAATTTTCAGATGTAACTGTCACAGGCTGAGTGAATTAAAATGGGAGCGAAAGGAAAGGGGAAAATAATATTTTTTTCAATTTCCTTAATTTTGGTTTTACTTTTTCTCCCTGTGCATACTCACTTAAACCCTGCGGTAATGGAATGGAAAGAAGGAAAAAGAGGGGCAGTTGGAGTAACGTTCGATTGGGAGGATGATTATCCCCATTCGATTTACGCGCCAGAGAGGATGGCAGATTTAAAGGGGGACCTTCCGGAAAAGACGGGCCGGATACTAAAAATACTTGAGAGGTACAACACCACGGCAACGTTTTTTGTCGTGGGCATAATGGCTGAAGAGTTTAGAGAAAGCTTTAACAGTATAAAACTTGCAGGGCACGAGATAGCATCTCACGGAGACCACCACGGGGGATATAGCCAAATAGGCGTTGGGGAGCAAGAAAAAGTCCCTGATTTTGGCAGTCAGAGCCTCGATGAACAGAAAATCCGAATAAAAAATGCAGAAGGCCTCCTGGGGGGGAGTCCCGCCGGGTTTCGAGCTCCAGGACTTAATTTTAATGAGGATACCCTTCTTGCCCTGGAGTCTCTGGGATATGTCTATGACAGCAGCCTTCAGACATCAGTTGAAACCCGGCCTTTCCATCCCAGGGCAGGCGGCAAATCATTGAGGCTTTTGGAGATACCGGTAACTTCGGGGGAAAATGCATATTCGTGGGACCTGTACGGCAGGATGTATGACGGCCCTGATATCAGCGAGCAGTGGAAAAGTGACTTTGAGGTGGTGTATCAAAGCGGAGGAGCCTATGTCTCCCTTTTCCATCCCGCCTTCATCGGCAAGGATTCACGACTTTTAGGCACCCTTGATGGATTTTTGGATTATGCCCTCTCCCATGACATCTGGGCTCCGACGCTGATAGAACTTGCAAAATGGCACTTGGGAAGAGAAATGCTGAACATTGAAGTCAAAAACCCAAAAGGGACAATCAGTATTTTGGTGGTCGAAAACAGCGGGGGCAGGATGGAGGGCCTCGCAATTAAGGTCGACGGGAAGGTCAGAGCGCTGGGGAAAAATATCTCAACAAGTTATGTTGGGGGCCAAAAAAACAATTTTACAAAAATAATATTTAGGGGTTTAGACGAAGGAAAAACAAGGGTTATTTTAGTCAGGGTATAGGGGTATTGTGTATTGAGACCAATCTAAGAAATTAAAATATTCTAAGAAAAATTTGAATAGTTAAGAATTTTTTATATTCTTAGGTAAAGAAAATGCAAAGAAGTACAGTGAGCAGGAAGGGCTTGACTACCGTCCCATCGAAGATAAGAAAAGCCCTGGACATAAAGACCGGGGACAAGCTGGACTGGAGGGTCGTAAAAAAGGATGATGGGACACTTATCGAAGTTAAGGCAGAGAAAAACCCATACGAGTTCCTGAAAGGCAGGAGAAGGGACCCTGATGCGTCCTTTGACAAGGTCGAGGGTCTTGCAGATGCCCTGATAGCAAAGGAGGCCGGAGCAGGTGCCGGTAATTGAGCTGGACCTCTTGATAGCCTTTGTAAACTCTTCGGACAGGCATCATCAGGCGGCCGACAGGATTTTTCGAAAGATAAAGGAGGGGGATTTAAAAGATGTTAGTGCCGCAAGTTCCGCATATCTGGAGTATGAGCTGGTCCACCGCTCCAAAAGATATGTTACAGAAGATATCAGAAAAGAGATATCGAGCTTTAAAAACTTTCCAAACCTGGGCGAAAAACCTCTGACGTCTGCGGTCATAACCCTTGCAATGCGGCTTAGGGAGGCCGTCAAGGCCATGACATACTTTGACTCCATGCACGCCTCAACGGCGCTTCTTTACGACGGCGAGATAATATCTGCTGACCCCATCTACGATAAAGTCGACGGCCTGACAAGGATAGGGCATTCAAAAATATAAGTGACAAGTGTCTTGGACTTATACATCATTAAAGTTAATCGTCAACAAAAAAAATAAAACAGTATTACTTATCACGCACCTCTCAGTACTTGTGTTTTCTTGGAAGGATGTCGATGATTTCAATTTCTCGGGCATGTTTATGCAGGACATAAATGACTCGGAATTTTCCAATACGAATGGACCAATATGGGTTCCCGATCAATTTTTTCCCGATCGGAGCCCGTGTCTTGAGTTCTAAAACTGCTCCTTTATTATGAGCTCATACATTCTAATCCCGGAGCTCAGGATGGCGATTCAAAAAATCAGCCTCGGTGATGCTTGGGCTCAACCTTGCCTTTTTAAGCCTATCAAGGTCTTTTGGAGTCAGGGATTCGGTGTCTATTAGACTCTCCATGATTTTTGCCTTCTTTATCAGATCATTGTATTCGCTCTGGGGAATCTCGACAGTTGAACTCATACTTCCTTTATAAAAATTTAACATCGTACGATTGTTAAATAAAAAAATCCATTAAGTTCTGTATTCCAATTTACCACGTTACCCATCAAAAAGATAATATGCACTGGCCAATCCGCCCCGATGCCTCTTTGGCCTTTGATGACCCTGGCGTAAAAAAGGCCCTGGAAATTTTAAAGTTCTGATAACGCCCTTTTTATCCTGTCGAGAAACCTCTCGGCATCTTGAATAACTGACTCGGCCATCTCCTCTGTTGCCCTAAAAGTTATATCGTAATCTGCACTTCCCCGATATTCTGCCCCCTTTGTCAGGGCCTTTCCATGAACCTCTTCGATATATCCTTTATTTACAAAATGAAGCCCGAACATCGAAATGACGCCGGAGTGTTTCTTTGGATTGATATCTTTTAATAGAAGGATTGCCTTTGCCGCATGGAACATTGAATAATATCCCCTGCTTATCGCATCATTGTACAAACCTTGAGTCAACAGGACTTTTGCGGCTTTGAGTTTTTCTTCTGCCGTGCCTATATGCTCTTCAATCTCGCTCATACAGCAATTCCTTCGCTGATTACGTTCTTTAAGAAGGAATAATCTTTCTGGGCATCGAAATCTTTCGGTGCTTTGACCTTTGGAGAGATATATACGCCGTACTTCAGCATGACTGGATAAGATATGTCGATGACTTCCTCCAGTGTGATATCCCCGATTATCAGAACATCGATATCGCTTTCTTCGGTAAAGTCCCCCCTGACATAAGAGCCAAACACTATTATTCTGGCAATTTTTTCTATTTTATCTTTAATGGGCTCCTCAAGATCATATATAAATTTGGGTTGAGTATCGCCTTCTTTCTCTATTATATCAATAGCTAGTTGTGCAAGCTCGGTGGTTCCCTCTCCGCCTTTGACAACACCATCGGATATGCTAAAACCAGATGCTCCTGTATAGCTTACCACCTCTCTAAC
>JAZFTU010000034.1:0-11815 GCA_036446855.1 Hydrothermarchaeaceae archaeon (SeqCode)
TTGACCCTATAAAAAGAAAAAAAGGAATAGGAAAAATTCTTATGTCGGCAACAATTAATCGCTTATGTGAATTTGGCGCTAATAACGTTTGGCTTGAAGTTAGAATTTCGAACAATGATGCAATAGAATTTTATAAAAAGCTGGGATTTGCAGAAGAAGGAATCATCCCCGCTTATTATTCAGATTTTGAAGATGCCCGGATGCTAAAAAAAATTCTCTAGGCGCGCTTTACTATATCGCCTTTACATCTTTTCGCAATCTCTTCGAGCCTGTCTGCCACACTTCTTGGGATTACCTCGTTATCTTCTGCAAGTACTTTTGAAATCCTCCATGCAAGGACAAAAATGGCATATTTGTGCTCTGCCTTCGTCCGGTGTATGTGGTGTGGGCTTATATTTAGATTCGCATAATCTTCAAAGTAAGACTTGGATACACCATTGTCTATAAGGAACTTCATAAGATAGATTAAAAGCCTGTGTAGGTGTATCAACTCGTCTTTATACATTGAAAACACAGCCATCTACTGATTCAAAACAATTTACCCCATATCACTTGCCGTAAAGAGTCTAAGTTCTGCGGGCTTTTTAGTAATGTTTCCCACCTTAGCGCCTACGAGATGTTCGACCTTCTTCTCATTTGCAATCTCTACCAGCCTTTGGGTTATCACACCGTCGAATATTACGGTAGAAATATCTTCTTTTGAATTTTTTAGAGAAACCGCAAGATCCCTTACTGCAACCTCTTTTATTACGTTTACGTCCTTGTCCAAAAGATATGCTTTCAGTGTCCCGGATAAATCATCAAATAGCTTTTTAAATTTTCCCACCTTGCCATCGGCCTTTGGAACAGCTTTAACTTGTGGTTTTTGAATTTGTTTCTGAGGGGGTTTTACTGCCACAGGTGGTTTTTGAATTTGTTGTGGTTTTTTCCTGATTTCTTCTTTCCTTTTTACTGCCATTACGTCCATGACCTGCTCTACAGGCGTTTTGTTCCTAAGTGACTTGAATAGCTCCTTTTTTGTAAGTTCTTCTACTTCCTTTCCATCCGGGGCCCTTGATACATGATCTACCTCAGCAATCTGTAAAAGCTCTCTTAAAATTAGCTCTCCGCCACGGTCTCCATCGGTAAATACGGTCACAGTCTTTTGCTTGCTTAAATTGACTATTGTCTGTGATATGCTAGTGCCCTCAACGCCTATTGCATTTTTTATTCCGTGTTTTAGAAGATGCAGTACGTCCGCCCTGCCCTCGACAATGATTATGGCATCTGAATCTTCTATGTTTGGGCCCACTGGAAGTTTATCCTTGCCGTACTCCTTAATCTGCTGAAGCCTGATAGACTCTTTGACCTCCTCGGTTATTTCGAGGGTGTCGGGAGTAATGTCCTCTATCATGGTGCCGAGTATCTTTTTTGCTCTGTCTATCACCTGCCTTCTTTTGGATATCCTGACATCTTCTATTGTTTCCACTGTGATTTTCGCTTCACATGGGCCAACTCTGTCTATGGTCTCTACTGCCGCAGCAAGTATCGATGTCTCAACTTTATCAAGGCTTGATGGTACTTTTATTGTGCCTGTGGATTTGCCCCCTTTTGATTCTATAGTTACCTCTAACCTACCAATCCTCCCGGTCTTCTGAAGTTCTCTTAAATCCAGATCGTTTCCCAAAAGACCCTCTGTCTGTCCAAAAATTGCACCGACAACGTCGGGCTTTTCTACAATGCCACTTATTTCCACCCCCAAGCTTACTACATATTTAGTTGTGCCTAAATCAATCTTACCCATTGAAATTACCTCCTGTTAAAAGTGACCCACTTACCCTTTTCAGGAAGTCTTTACTCCGTTTAAAATGAAAATGATCATGTAAGTCACCTATGAATTATTATAATTTTTTTCAAATTATTGTTGTTCAACTATTAATAATTAACCCTATATAATCCCTTCCGCCAAGTTTAAAAGAACTGCCTTTGGGTCCTTCGCCTTTACAACGCCGCTTGCCAGGAGCACCCCTTTGGCCCCAAGATCAATTGCCGCCTTTACGTCCTCCCCTGTAGAAATTCCAGCTCCGCAGAGGACAACTATCTCTTTGTTTATATCTTCAACCGTCTCTACCGAACTTGAGACTATTTTCGGGTCAGCTTTCGATACAGGTATTCCTGACCCTATGAGCTCTGGCGGCTCAATTGCAATCGACGTAGGGGCCAGTTCTGCTACGGCCTGGCTTACCGGAGTGTTGTTTGTGCATACTACGGTTGCGAGGTCAAGATTTTTTGCCTTTTGAACTATGCTGTCAATGTCAGATATTCCCATCCTGTGCTCGGAGTGATTTACCAGGGTACCTTTGGCTCCCGCTTCCTTTACAGCCTGCATGACAGTCCATCCGGTTTTGCTCCCGGGATCAAAGGCATCAGAATGCTGGGCAAGGCACGGGATTTTTATCTTGCCTGCTACCCAGGCTAAATCGACCTGATGGGGACAGTACATTATGTTTGATCCGGTTTCATCTGCTACGTCCTGGCAGTTTTTTGCAAGCTCCAGACCCTTTATTCCCATGGACTCGGAATAGGACTTTACGTTTAGAATGATTACGGGCGTTTTTATCTTCATTTATTACATCCTCCGTTCCTTATCTTTAATAAAATCTTTTTTATAATATGAACGCCATTTTTATAATGGATAGGTAGATATGACAATCACCTTAACTGAACATTTGGACGGGATAGATAAAAAGCTTGCTTCTTTAATTCTTAAAATAAGCGGCATCTCAAACACGATAAGTAGCGAGCTTCCATACAGAAGGGGTAAGGCCAATACAAAAAATGTATTTGGAGAGGTTCAACTTGTTGTCGATAAATGGGCAGACCAGTTTTTAATTGATGAATTGAAAAAATCGGGCCTCGTAAAAACAGTGGCATCTGAGGAACAGCCTGAATTAGTGCAGCTTAATGACGATGGAATATTTAACGTAACTATGGACCCCCTGGATGGCTCGTCAAATATCGAGACCAATAATATAGTAGGGACAATAATTGGGATATACAAAGAAGATTTGCCTTCCCCGGGGAAAAATCAAATAGCCTCAATGTATTTTCTATACGGCCCGGTATCGACTTTGGTTTATACTGCAAAAAACGGTGCCCACGAATTCTTAAAGACAAAGGAAGGATTTGTCTTAAGGGGAGAAAATATAAAACTTCCAGAACCGGGTAAACTGTACGGCTTTGGCGGACTACGAAAAGACTGGCTGCCAGCATTCACAAAATATGTTGAAGAACTGGAAATGAGGGGTTACAAATTAAGATACGGGGGGTCATTTGTCGGAGACACAAATCAAATTCTTCACTACGGAGGAATCTTTGCCTATCCTGCCCTGAATACAAATCCAAATGGAAAGTTGAGATTATTATTTGAGAGCAATCCCATGTCACTTATTATCGAGCAAGCCGGAGGGGCCTCCACTACTGGCAGGGGTTCGATACTTGAAGTTGAAACAGACGACATAGACAAGCGAGTTCCGACATATATAGGAAACAAACATTTAATTGAAAAGTTGGAAGGGATGTTATAATAAAAAAAATGAGGTCGAAAAATATGGGAGAAAGTGGAAAATTTGGGCCAATGCCGGGAAATAGGATGTTTGTGGCATTGCATGACGCAGAAAGTATTGTAATGGCCGCAAATACCAGAATCGTTCCTGGTGTCGTTAAGGGTATATTCAGAGCGGCTAAAAGCTTGAAAGCTGCGGTTATATTTGAGCTTGCAAAATCAGAAAGCGATTTAAAAGGGGGATACACAGGGCTTACACCTCAGGATTATTCGTCGGCCGTGCAGGATGCGGCAAATGAAGTTGGTTTTTCAAAGTGGGTCCTTCACGCTGACCACATTACAGTTAAGAAAGGGACAGACGATGAGATAGAAGACGTAAAGAAATTGATTGTGGCTCAAATTAACGCCGGATATACCTCCTTTGCAATAGACGCTTCTTTTCTTTTTAATTTGGATGAACCGACCGTTGCAGGTCAACTCAAGAAAAACATTGAGGTAACAGAAAAGCTCGCCCTTTTCATCAAGGAAAAAATGGGTGAGAAGGAATTCGGATTGGAAGTCGAAGTGGGGGAGATAGGAAAAAAAGACAAAGGCGGATTGGTCCTTACAACAGCTGAAGAGGCATCGACTTTCATTAAAGAGTTGAACGCAAGAGGCATATTTCCACAGCTTTTGGCTATTGCAAATGGCTCAACGCATGGAAATATATATGACGACGATGGCAATCTCATTTCCCAGGTTTCAATAAATATAGAACGAACTGTTGAAATAGCAAAAGCAATCGAAGCCTTTAACGTAAGAATTGCACAGCATGGCATCACCGGAACTCCGCTCAGATTCATAGATACAAAGTTTCCTAAAGGTTTTATTCTTAAAGGCAATGTAGGTACGTTCTGGATGAACCTCGCCTGGGAAGTATTTGAGATATATGAGCCTGAGTTATACGAAGATATATGGAACTGGACTTTGGACACCTACAAAGATGCGGCAGCAAAGAAAGGCATCACCAAAAATAATGAAATTTTCGGCAAGTACAGCAAGTTTGCCATAAAGGAATTTAAGGGCAGGATATACAGTGTTTCTGAAGAGACAAAGCGCGCACTTGAAGCCAAGGCGTATTCTGGGGCTTTGATGTTTTTTAAGGCTTTTGGAGCCGGAGGCACTTCCGATAAACTATAAAGCAAATCATTCAAAGTACGCCTTCTTTCCAGATGAATTTCTTGCATATTTCCCAAATTCTGTGTTTTCCAATTCTTTATCTGTGAAAACGGGGCCTTCGAAGCAAACCCTAAGTCCAGAACCATCTATAGCGCAGTGGCCGCATATTCCTATCCCGCATTTGATGTATCGTTCTATTGAGGCCTGAGCTGGAATGTCCATTTTTTTCGTTTGCTCGATTACATTCTTCATCATTATCTCCGGCCCGCATGTATAGCACTGGTCGAAAGTCTCATCCTTTAAAAGTTCTGAGAGCACGTCCGTTACTTGCCCTCTGGCCCCACCGGAGCCGTCGTCTGTGGATATTAACACCTTTGCACCTGCATTTCTGAGCCTTTCGACAAAAAGCAGCCCTGATTTTGTTTTAGCGCCCACTATTGCAGTTACGGCCTTTCCATCCTGGATAGATTTTTCAGCTAGAGCAGCAAGAGGGGGCATTCCCGCGCCGCCACCGACTATGAGAAGCTTTTCTCCCTTGACGTTAAATCCCCTGCCGTATGGCCCCCTTATCCCTATGCTTTCCCCCTTATTCTTTTTATAAAGCCGGGTTGTAAAGGGGCCGCGAGCAAAAACGGTAACGCCCAAATTTCCGGTTACGTAGGATAGACTCATGGGTTTTTCTCCATGCCCGGATATCCAAACCATGACATATTGCCCGGGCGCCGCGTTTACCTCCATAACGGTCCTGAGTGTTTTTATGCCCTCTGCCTCGGGGGTTATGCCTATGATTTTTGTTGTTTCCATATAGCTACATGAGATATTTCATCAGGTCTACCATTCTGCAGGAAAATCCCCATTCGTTGTCGTACCACGCGAGAATTTTTGCAAAATTGCCTTTCCCACCTATGACAGTGGTGCTCAGGCCATCAATAATCGATGAATGGGAATTTCCGATGATATCCGAGGATACGATGGGCTCTTCTGTGTATTCAAGTATGCCCTTTAGTTCTCCCTCTGCTGCCGTCCTCAGTGCTCCGTTGATGTCTTCTCTTGTAACATCTGTTTTAAGCACCATTGTAAGGTCAGATAAAGAACCATCCGGTATTGGGATACGAAGTGACATTCCATCCAGTTTTCCATTTAATTCAGGTATTACTAGCCCTATTGCCTTTGCTGCCCCCGTAGATGAAGGTATGATATTTACGGCCGCCGCCCGTGACCTTCTGAGGTCACCTGCCTGCACGTCAAGAAGCTTCTGGGTCGAAGTATAGGAATGGATGGTATTTAACAGGCCCTTTTCAATCCCAAACGACTTGTGCAGGACGCTTATTACAGGTGCAATGCTGTTTGTCGTACATGACGCATTTGAGTAGATACAGTGCTCGTCCTTGTTACACTGCCTGTGGTTCACGCCCATAACAATCGTATAGTCCGGCTCTTTTGCCGGCGCAGAGATAATGACCTTTTTTGCACCTGCTTTTACGTGCTTTGATGCGCCCTCCCTGTCCCTGAAAAATCCTGTGGACTCGACAACGATATCGATGTCCATATCCCCCCACGGCAAATCTGCAGGGTCCCTCTCTGAAAGTACCTTAATCTCTTTTCCGTTTACTATGAGCGTATCATCCTTTGAACTCACCTCCCCGTCAAAAATTCCATGAACAGAATCGTATTTTAATAGATATGCAAGCGTTTTTGCATCCGCAAGGTCATTTACGGCGACGATTTCAAATCTATCTAAAAACTCCGAGTCTTTAAATGCAGCCCGGAGTACGTTTCTCCCAATCCTGCCAAACCCATTTATAGAGACTTTATGCATCGTCTCACCTCCTTTTTTGATTATTAAATCGGGCACAGTTTATTTAAACTTTGTCAAATTGGACTTCACCCGTTTTAGCCTGCTTAGCATGTGCTCTACATGGTGCGTTTTAAGCTTGCCTAAAAGGACGGAGCGAAACCTGTCGTTTACCCTGACCCCGCTTTGGCTCATGTGTCCCTTAAACTTCCTGGCTATCTTCTGCCCCTCATAATCTGTATCGGTAAATAATATCACATCCCTGTATTTTCCTGAAATTTCCTCGCAGAACTCATAAAACGGCTTTCCGGCAGATATCTGAAGCACTGTCCCCCTTATGCCAAGGGCTCTTAGGGCTTTTTCATCGTTTTTCCCCTCAACTACTATTGGGATTTTTTCAGAAAGCTCTCTTAAATCCAAAATCTCCTCTACGATTTTTTCGTATTTTTGCCTATTTTCTCTTCGTATCATGAAGAATCCTTCTTGCCTCACCAGGATTAATTAATGCCTCCAGGGTTTTTTTACTGCTTTTGGCCCCCCGTACAATTTTTACTTCAGTGCCCAGGATTTTTGAAAAGAGGCTGATTACCTCAAGATTCGCCCTGTTCTCCAGGGGCCTTTCCTTTATCCTTACAACTATTCTCTTCCTCCCAGGGTCAAAGCCACCTATTTCAGTTTTGTCAGCATTTGGCGTGACAGAAATGTCAATAAGCGTGCCGTGTCCTTTTTTTCCAATTGCTAGAGAATCCCTTGTCAATTTATCGCCTTATATAATCGCAGTTATTGCATAGGGGGAGCTTTTCAATCTCGTGGTTTATGTGCATCTTTCTTAGGGCCCTTAATTTTTCTCCGTTCCATATGTCAATAATCCTTTCCTTTTTGGCATCCCCGACATTTATTATGCAGTTGATGTCTGCACAGCAGACAGTAACAGAGCCGTCCCACATCACGACCATAATTTTCCAAATTTGCCCGCATGCATATACCCTTGTGTCCCGCCTATTGACTGAAAGGTCTGGAGTAAGTCCTCCGTAGGTTATAAAAGAATGTATCACCGTCCTGTCTGCGCCCCTTTTTTTCCAGTGATTCTCAAATCCTTTTAATCCAGCATGGGTGAACTCCATGTTTACGGATGTCACCGCAATATTTGGCTTTTTATACCCCTCCGATTTTTTTAGGTCTATTAGGCGGCCTATATTCTCCATAGCGGTTTCAAACTTTCCTCCTACCCGGATTTTCTCATAGTCGCCCTTGTTTAAGCTGTCGAGTGAAAACGTTATGTAATCCAGGCCAGAGTCCAGGGCCTCCCTTGCCTTTTTTTCATCCAAAAGCTGCCCGTTTGTCGGAAACCCGACCCTCTTAAATCCCTTCTCTTTTGCGTATCTTACCATCTCAAATATCTGGGGGTGAAGAAGTGATTCCCCGTAGCGGGCAAGCTCCAGGTCCAAAATTCCCAGCCCGCACGTTTCGTCAATGATTTTTTTGAAAAGCTCCATGTCCATTTGCCCGTGCTTTCTTGTGTGCTCGTCCCGCGGGCACATGATGCAATTCAGATTGCAGATGTTTGTGGGTTCTACCATCAATTTTTGCGGGACTATCGGAGTGCGGGAAAATCTGATTTTCTCTAAAAATTTTTCAAGTCCCAATAGATAACCAAGCTCTAGGGCAGCCCTGTATCTTAAGCGCAATTTTGTTCACCAAATCCTATATTTTTAAGGATAATTAACAACTATTATATTGGGTCTCGCTTTAAAACGTGAAACTTTTATGTTTAAAATATGAAAGTGATACTTGTTAGACCGCCTGACACCGCCCTTGGCGAATTTAAAAAAATCGGGGGAGTCCAGCATCCCCTCAACCTCGTTTATCTTGCTACGTTCGTCTCAGGGGCAGACATAGAGGTAGAAATCATTGACATGGAGCTTGAGCCCGCAGAGATTTTCAATCTGAAGAGAAAAAATCCTGATGTCGTGGGCATTACCGCTATGACCCCTGCGATGCCCTCTGCCGCAGATATTTCAGAGATAGCAAAGGATTTTGGGGCAATGGTCATCCTGGGCGGTGTCCATCCAACGGTACTTCCGGAGGAATCGCTTAACGAAACCTCCTCTGACATCGTAGTGAGGGGGGAAGGTGAAATAACGCTAAAAAGTGTTCTTGCAAGGCTCGGGGATGATTCAAACCTTAAGGGAGTAAAAGGGATATCCTACAAAAATGAGGAGGGCATCTTTCACAACGGGCCCAGGGACTGCATCAAGGATATAGACACCCTGCCAATTCCTGATAGAACATTTTTAAAGCACGAAGAATACCGCGGTGAAAGTTCCCCGGGAATCCCAAAAAAATCCACTGTAATGTTCACCTCCAGGGGGTGTCCCCACGGATGCACGTTTTGCTCGGCGCGCCTTGTGCAGGGGAGGCGGTATCGGATGCGCAGCACTGAAAATCTTTTGAAGGAAATCGAAAGCATAGAGAGGCTGGGCTTTGAGCATATAACAATAGAGGATGACGCATTTACTCTGTCAAAAAGGAGGGTTTTGAAATTTTGCGATGCCATGAAAAAATATCCCGGCATCACCTTTGACTGTGATACCCGGGTGGACTCGGTGGACAGGGAAATGCTTGTGGCCATGAAAAAGGCAGGATTCATAAAGATTGCCTATGGCGTGGAGAGCGGTTCTGCAAAAATCCTGAAGGACATAAAAAAGGGGATTACGATAAAGCAGGTCAAAGATGCATTCAGGATGACAAAGGATGTGGGTATTAAAACCGAGGCCTTCATCATGGTGGGGCACCTTTCTGAAACAAGAGAGGATTTTGAAATGACAGAGAGGCTCATAAAAAAAATTGACCCCCAAATGATAGTCGTATCAGTTGTTACGCCCTATCCGGGAACAGAGCTATATGAAACGTATAAAAAGAGGGGGTATCTCAAAAAAGATGTAAAATGGGACGAGTTCGTCCTTTTTTCACAGGAGGCCCCATTTAGGACTGATAATTTTTCGGGGCGGGAGGTAATAAAAATGCGGGACCAGCTTTTGAGAAAATTTTATGTGAACCCATCATATGTCGCAAAGAGGCTTATGGATATCAGAAGCTATGATGATTTTAAGTATTACGTAAAATCTGGGCTTACTGTCTTAAAATTTATCAGGACAGAGGGGGGGTAGCCTTGACGCCGACGGCAGGTACGTGCTCATAAACTTTCTGAAAGGGCCGACTGTCATATATGACGACATGTCAGGTGGGGCCCGGGAGTATGAGCTGGGAATCGGCGGAAGAGACGTGCAAATACTGAAAGTCAGGTAGGGCAAGAAATATTTAAGGTTTCCATTTCGGTGACACGATGCTTTCTTGCTCCCACTTATTTTTCTCTGGAACACTGGGAAGGTCAAAAGAGAATTTGACTGTCTCGATTGCGAGCGTCTTGTCGAACTCGTTGAAAAAGCCCGTATCTTCGAGGTCGCAAATCAGGTCCCTTATCAGCTTTTCAACCTGGCTCTTTGATACTAAAGGCTCTTCGATTGGCCTTCCTTTAAGGATATCTGCACGGCTATATTCTGGAATACTGCTTAGTGAACTCATTTACTCACGCTCCTTTCATTAAGTCTCTTTACTGAATATTTCATCCTGCATCGGGTTGGAGATAGCAGAGAAAACTATGCCTGACGGGTAGGGTATATGTCTACGCTGCTGTATCTCCACATTCTTTCAAGGCGCTTTTTTGGGCTATCGTGTCCTTCCAGGAACGGCAAAAACTTCCTGCCATAACGCCAGAAGGATACATTTCTTATTTTTAGTTCTATCATATTTTATCCCTTCCTTTTTTCACCCACATTGGATTGAGGGGGTATATCACGATATCCGCAAAATGGGCGCAAGCATAGCATGAAACGCCCTCAAAAAGCATTAAAAAGTGATGTTGGGGGTGAATTTCGTGTTTTGGAAGCCCCAAATACCCGTGGTGGTGCCCCAACAACGGACTAGTGATTCTACAAAGTAATATTTAAGTTATTCGGAAGGCGGGATGTTGGAACATTGGGCTTAAGGAATTTAGTAAAGTAATATTTAAGTCTTTTTTGCCTGATAAAAACTATATGCACATGAAAAAAGGGGAGGTGGAATGATTGACTGAATTTCTTCAAGATACGCATTGTCCTTTTTTAGATAAGCCATGTAGAGATGATTGTATGATGTTCAACAAAAAAGAAAAAGATTGTTCGTTTTTATATCTTCGTTTTTTAGGAAAATAATAAAAAAGCCAACCTTTAAGTATGCTAGAAGATGGATTTCGAGATATGTACCAAATAATGGAGCCCCTTAATGAATACGAAAATGAAATTTATTATGGGGGAACAGACAGCTATGCAGAGTACGAAAACCCAACAGATACGGACTTTCTTTTAAAATTAATTGCTGAAGCTAATGAGATAGTCGAAATTGGCCTAAAGAAAATGAAAAATCCTAATTTAATAGTTAATAAAAAACGTGATGTTCACGACCCGTATCTTTATTTTTCAATGCTCTTTGACTGCTTAGAAAAAGAAGATGCTACTATAAGAAATGAAGGGCTCAAGATACAGAATGCCATTGTGAAATTAATCAAGGATGCATCTGAGAAGTATGACAATTTTTGCCATTCATTTCATCCGATGTGGAATGAAAATATTTTAACTTTTAGTTTTGAAGTAAGACCAATCAGGGGACTTTTCGTATGTCCTTTTTGTGGGAACAAAACAGAAGATTCCGAATTTAGTTATGTAATGGACAGAACTGCGAAAAAAAACATTGCGACGTGTGCGCTATGTTCTAACGATAATCGTGAGACGTTTTTTATTTAAAAGAACTTTGCGTGAACGGGGATATACAAATAAAGGTAGAAAGTGGAGGAATGAGAGGAAGGTCTAAAAACTTATATCGTCAAAAACACCGCCTTTCTTCTTTCGTGATTTCTTAACAGATTTCTTTGCTTTTTTCCTTACAGGTTTTTTTGTAGACTTTTTAATTGTCTTTCTGGTTGTATCTATCTTCTTTATTCGTGATTTATGTGAAACTATTCCATGACAGTTTTTACATAATGCCCTACCATTTTTTATTGTGGTTTTCCCCTTATCTGACCATTCTTTTTTATGGTCGAATTCTGTTGCTCTTAGGTCTAGCTTATTTTTGCACCTTGCACATTTGTAGTTTTGTTGGTGCATTATTTCCGTCTTTTGTGTTTGAGTAAATACTCTGCGTGTATCCCGTCCCACCTTCGCTGTGATGATGGACGCATGATAGCGTGCGTTGGTGGTCATGACTAGACTATGAAGAAAATA
>JAZFTU010000035.1:0-4237 GCA_036446855.1 Hydrothermarchaeaceae archaeon (SeqCode)
TAACAGCACGTGCAAAGAGCACGGGATATGCGTCCTCGGAGGGGATACCAAGGAGCATGATGAGATTGTCATATCGGGTACGGCCCTTGGAAAGGTAAAAAAGAATGGAATTCTTACGAGGGCGGGTGCGATGGCAGGCGACGTTATCGGCGTTACCGGAAAGATAGGCTCTGCTGCTGCGGGGTTCTACTGCCTGACAAGAGGGATTTCTCAGCCCAGATTCATAGAGGCTGCACTTGAGCCGAAGGCGAGGGTAAAAGAAGGAAAAATCCTTTCCAGATACGCAAGCTCGGCAATAGACATCTCGGATGGACTCGCATTTTCCCTCCACGAGATCGCAGAAAAGAGCAACGCAGGATTTAAAATTTACGAGGAGCGAGTTCCTGCAGAAGATGACATAAAGAGGGTCTCAAAGCTCGCAGACGTGCCGGTTACAGAGATGATTTTCCACAAGGGGGGAGACTTTGAGCTTTTGTTTACGGCGCCAGAGGAAAAATTTTCGGAATTGGAAAGGAAAATAGATGTCACAGAAATAGGGGAGGTTATCGACTCTGGAGCCGTCATAGTAAAAGAAGGAAGAGAGCTTGAACTTGGGGCCCATGGATATGACTCCTTTTGGTTCCGTTGAATCGGGGTATTGATAGAGTTTTGCAGGTATTAACGCACTTGGCCAATCAACCGTGATTTTCAACGGTACCTTTAATATCAACGAACAAGATAAAATAAAAGTGTGGATGCATTGAAAAAGGAGGCAATGCTCTGGGACCCAATGAATGGGAAGGTAAGTTGCAATCTCTGCTCTTACAGATGCACAATAAAAGACGGCAAGAGGGGGATTTGCGATGTAAGGGAAGCCTGGGATGGAAAGCTCTACACCCTAAATTACGGGAAGGCCTCATCTGTTTCGCCTGACCCGATAGAAAAAAAGCCTCTTTATCATTTTCATCCTGGCTCGACTGTCTTTTCTTTGGGGACGGTGGGCTGTAATTTTCGCTGTATACACTGCCAGAATTTTTCGATTTCCCAGGCCTCGCTGGATGAGTCGATGGGATTCCTTGCAGATTACTCTCCAGAGAAGACAATAGAACTTGCCGAAGACTTCGAATCCGACGGGATTGCATGGACCTACAACGAGCCTACAATCTGGTTTGAGTTCACCCTCGATACCTCGATGCTTGCAAAGGACAAGGGGCTCTACACCGTCTATGTGACAAACGGATACATGACAGAAGAGGCCCTGGACACGATTGGCCCGTACCTGGATGCGATGAACGTGGACGTAAAGGCATTTAATGAGAAATTCTACAGGGAGGTAGCGAAGGCAAAGATGCAGCCGGTGCTGGACACCGTGGAGAGGGCGATAAAAAAGGGCATTCATGTAGAGCTTACATACCTCATAATCCCGGGTAAAAACGATAGTTCAGAGGAGATAGGGGACTTTGTAGACTGGGCCTCTGGAATTAACGAAAGCATCCCTGTGCACTTTTCGAGGTTCCATCCGGATTACCAGCTCACGGAGATAGATTCAACCCCGATAAGCACCCTGGAAAACGCAAGGAAGATTGGCCTCGAAAAACTCAGGTATGTGTATACTGGAAACGTCGTGGGCCACGAGGGCGACGACACCTTCTGCTACAACTGCGGTGAGATGCTAATAAAGAGGTGGGGCTTTGTGGTTAAAAGTATAGACCTAACTCATGACAATAAGTGCCCGGAGTGCAGCGCAAAGATTCACATAATTAGGTGAATGTGCATGAAGATTTTTTTTATTTATTAAAATTAGATTATCCCAAGCCCCGCTATCCCCCACAGTATGACTAGTGCGCCCACGACCTTGATTACAGTCTGTGCCATGCCCTTCCCGACAACGATGAGCGCAAGGCCCACAATCGCTGGAAATATGACCTCAAGCGAAACAGCACTGCTCTTTAGGTACTGAAATGCCCCGTATCCGAGGAATGCGATGCCGGTGACCTTTATTATAAAGCCCACAACTTTTGCGGCAATAAAAATCAATGCAAGTCCCACTACTATCTTTATAAGAGGGATGATCTCGCCGGGAAGGGGCATGTTCCAAAGATTTATTAATGCGCTGTAAAATACCTTTCGGTCATGATTCAGGCCAGATTTTTTATCGAGGCGCAGGGCAACCATAAGGACGCTGTCAAAAACTCCCTAAAAAAGCTCTTAGAAAAGCTGAAATCAGAAGAGGGGGTTACGGTTAAAAGCGAGACCATAGGGGAGGCAATTTATGATAGCGATGCGTTCTCATCAATACTTGAGGCCGACTTACGGTTCGATGGATTTTTGAGCTTTGTTAAGGCCTCCCTGTTTTACACGCCGACTGCCGTGGAGATGATGGAACCCTCAGAGCTTCTGCTTTCTCGGACCGAGTTTTTGGAGGGGCTTGCAGAGGTAATCAGCACGGTTAAAACGGTATTTTCAAAGCTAAAGGTAAAAATCAAATTTAAGGGTGGAAAAGAGAGGGAGATCGGCCTGTCTGAGGAGGAGATCGAGGAGCGCATGGACGAGGGCGCAATCAGGGCAAAAATCGTTGTGGAGAAAGAGGGAAAGAGCATGGATGAGGCACTAAAAAAAGTTCAAAAAACGCTGGGAGAGCATGTACTCATTAACGCAATGAAGGGAAAGAAGGTCAAGTCAGAAACACCGTTTGTGGGCGTTGTGGGCGTAGATGCCCTCGTAACGAGCCCCGTAGAATTTTTTGACATTGCATTAAAGCACGTGCCCGTACTCGTGGAAATCAAAGAGCCCGAGAATGTAAGGCTCACAATGCTTGACCTCCAGGACATCTGCTTAAATATTTCCGGGACATTTTTTGAGCTTTCATGCATGGTCGTGCAGCCGGAGGAGGCAAAATGAAATTTGACCTGCACGTGCATTCAAAGTATTCCAAAGACTGTAAAATGGAACCCTCTCTGATACTTAAAACCGCAAAGAGCGCGGGCCTTTCGGGAGTTGCAATTACCGACCACGATACTGTAGAGGGCGGAATTATTGCAAGCAAAATTGATAGCGACGTCAAGGTCATTTGCGGTGCCGAGATTAGAACGGACCGCGGGGAAGTTATTGGCTACAATCTAAACGAGGAGATTACAAAGAGGGACTTTTTTGAGGTAACCGACGAAATAAAGGACCAGGGAGGCATCGTGAGCATTCCACATCCCTTTGACATCTTCAGGGTGTATCGGACAAAACTAACGGGTGAGGTGCTCGAAGCGGTGGACTGCATCGAGGTCTTAAACTCCCGATGCGCGATAAGCGCCTTAAATGAGAAGGCAAGGAGGTTTGCAGAAAAGCGAAATCTTCCCATGACAGCCGGGAGCGATGCCCATACCCTATCAGAAATAGGTGCATCTGGCGTGGTTGTGAACTCCCCGGGGGACATAGGGACCAAAAATGTGGAGATATTCGGGGGGCAAAGCTCCCTTCGAGACATCGCCTTAAAAAAGATTTCAAGGGTGCTTGGGTGAATCTTAAAGAGGCCGCAGCAAAATCCGCCGTGGGGCTTGTTAAAGACGGGCAGGTAGTAGGTCTTGGAACGGGATCTACCGCTGAATTTGCCATAAAGGAGATTTCCCGCAGGATAAAAGAAGAGGGACTCAAAATTACGGGCATACCAACGTCAATTGCAACCGGGCAGTTGGCAGGGTCACTTGGCATACCGCTGGCAACGCTAAAGGAGCATCCGAAGATAGATATCGACATAGACGGCGCTGACCAGGTGGACAGTGAAATGCGCCTGATAAAAGGCGGTGGGGGCGCCCATACCCGGGAGAAGATAGTAGCCAAAAACTCTGTAAAATTCGTCGTAATCGTGGACGGGTCAAAGATGTCTGACTCCCTGTGCATACCTGTACCCGTCGAGGTGACCCCCCGGTCGTGGGAGTAAGCGGCATCGGCTCTTTCAGAACTCCGGGGAAAGCCTATTCTTCGCACGAGAGGAAAGGGCCCATTTATTACCGACAGCGGCAACTACATCCTAGACTGCGATTTCGGAACCCTGGGAAAGCCCCGGGAACTGGATAAAGATATAAATTCTGTAGCAGGAGTAATTGACAACGGCATATTTGTGGGTCTAGCAACAGAAGTGCACATAGGCACTGCAGACGGAGTAAAAATCAAAAGGCCGGAGTAACTCAGCCTGGTGAGAGTGCCACGCTCATAGGGAAATTTCACAGGCACAATCCTGGGATACGTGGAAGTCGCGGGTTCGAAG
>JAZFTU010000036.1:0-8160 GCA_036446855.1 Hydrothermarchaeaceae archaeon (SeqCode)
GGCCATACCAGAAAAGCCGGAAGGCGATCTGGAGATCAGCGGGGTATTCTACAAGCTTCACACTTCTATTGAGGCAGCTATGGATCTAGTAGCAATGGTCCTAAAAGACCGTGGAGAAAAAATCGAAGATGACTATACAAACATAGCATCTTTAGAAGAATCCAAAATGATAACAGAATCTCTTGCTGAAAAGCTGAGAAAATGCAATGGTTTAAGAAACTATCTCGTTCATAGATACAATGGCGTAGACGATAAGATAGCATTGGGTTCTGTTAAAGAGGTTAGTCAAATCCTATATGCTTTTGTAGAAGTCGTGGAGGGATTTCTAAAATGAATATAGAAAAAATCAAAAAGGACCTCGAATTTTTAAGGGACTATGAGACAGTTCTCTATGGCTCCCATGTGACCGGCGATTGCCGGGGGGGATCGGATATAGACGTTGCAGTGATAACCCGGGTTACAGGCCGTGACGAAAACGTGGAGCTTTTGAAGGGCTTTATAGGAAAGGCCCGGCCAATATATGACATAAGAATATTTGAGCTTCTGCCGCTTAAGCTAAAGGCATCCGTTATGAGCGACTATGTGACCCTCTTCGGTGAAGAACCGGAGGTTTCAGAGTATTTTTATTATTATAGAAAGCTTTGGGGGGACCAAAAGCGCAGGATAATAGGCGGCTACCATAGCAGCTACAAGGAAAAGATCGCGGCTATGCGGTCTGGAAAATGACTGCTCCTGACAGTGTTTCGCTTTTTTGATGTTCATGCGCCCTGATGCCCTTTCCGCATTCGAAGACCCTGGCGTAAAAAAGGCCCTGGGGAGGTATGTCGCCGTATCCAGGGATGAAAAACAGGCGAAGTTTCTCGCTACGAAAAATGCGCGGGTAGGTGTGGATTTCAATGATGATACCTTCGCCCTCTGGGAAGCGCATGACAGGGCCGTATCCTGTCTAAACTACGAATCCCCTGGCGAATCCGTGCCCCAGAAATCGCTCATGGACCTAAAAATCGAGCTTGCGAAAAGAATCCTAACTGATTGTCACTTCTGCGAGAGGCGGTGCGGCATCGACAGAACCGCAAGAGAGAGGGGTTTTTGCGGCGTGGATGCGCAGAGCAGGCTATCCAGCGAATTTTTACACATGGGTGAGGAGGCATGCCTTGTGCCCTCGCACACATTTTTCTTTACCGGGTGCACGTTTAACTGCGCGTTCTGCCAGAACTGGACCATATCACGCCGGGTAGAGGAGGGCACTCCCATAACCGGCAAAATGCTGGCAGAACGTGCAAAGAGGAGGAGGATTGCCGAGAAGAGCAGGAACGTAAATCTTGTAGGCGGGTCCCCGACGCCAAGTACCCACTTGATTCTCGAAATGCTGGGGGAAATGGATGTCAATGTGCCCATCGTCTGGAACTCGAACATGTACATGAGCGATGAGACAATGAGGCTTCTCAACGGTTGCATAGACGTTTATCTCACTGACTTTAAGTATGGAAATTCTGATTGCGCAGTGCGGCTCTCAAAGGTAAAAAATTACCGGGAGGTAGTTACGAGAAATCACCTCCTCGCGGGCAGGCAGGCCGAGGTGCTAATCCGCCACCTGGTAATTCCGGGCCACGTAAAGTGCTGCAGTGGGCCCATAATCCGGTGGATAGCAGAAAATTTTGGAGACAGGGCAAGGCTCAACATCATGGACCAGTACTGGCCCGAATTTAAGGCATTTAACATGCCTGATATAAACCGGGGGGTTACAGCGGGAGAGATGGCGGAGGTATTTTCCATCGCCCGGTCGCGAAATCTCAATCTCGACAGAATTTATATATCCCGAGGATAATGATAGACGCATGGACCCCCTATTTTGGGCCGATAAAAAGGCAGAAGAGATTGTAAAAAGAAGATTTCATTATGCGGACAGGGATGCTCCAGATTTTAAGGAGTACATAGTAAAGACATCAGCGTCCATCTCCGGCGTTCTCCACATCGGCCGCCTCAGCGATTCTATCAGGGGAGACTCTGTCTCAAGAGCCCTTCGCGATGCAGGGCATGATTCCCGGCTCATCTGGGTTGCCGAGGATATGGACCCCTTACGGAAGATTCCAGAGGGCGTTCCTAAAGAATATGAGAACTATATCGGGGTTCCCGTAGTGGACGTGCCCGACCCCTGGGGCTGCCATTCCTCCTATGCCTCGCACCATGTATCCTCATATATGAAAGTTTTTGATGAGTTTGTCTCCTCAGATGTCACGAGGTACTCCATGCACGAAGAATACAAAAAAGGGAGCTTTTCACCCTACATCAAGGCAATTCTTGATAATCTCGAAAAAGTCAAGGAAATCCTGAACCGGTACCGGGAAAATCCTCTCCCGCAGGGGTGGACGCCCTTTGCTCCAATCTGCAAAAACTGTGGAAAGGTGATAACCCCGCGCCTGAAAGAATTTGACGGAAAGATTGCATCCTACAAATGTGAGGATTACTCCTTTGAGAAAACGACCGCTATTGGATGCGGACACGAAGGCGATATGAACCCCTTAAAGGACCCCGGAAAGCTCATGTGGAAGGGGGAATGGGCGGCTCAGTGGTCCCGGTGGAAGGTGTCATCCGAGGGCGCTGGAAAGGAGTACGTCGTCCCTAGGAGCGCCTGGTGGGTGAATGCCGAGATTTCTGAAAAAATTTTCAATTTTCCCATGCCTGTCCCGATATTTTACGAGCATGTCATGATAAACGGGCAGAAAATGAGCGCGTCAACAGGAAATGTCATCTATCCAAAAGATTGGCTGGAAGTTGCGCCTGCAAACCTCTTAAGGTTCCTGTACAGCAAAAAGCTTATGAAGACCCGAAGCTTCTCATTTGGGGACCTCTCAAAGCTTTACGACGATTACGATAATCATGCGCGGGCGTATTTTAGTGATGAGCCGGTGCAAAATGAAAAAGAGAGGGCGCACATAAGGAGGCTTTATGAGATAAGCCAGGTATCTGATTTAGAGGTTCATGTCCCCCTGCCTTTCTCTCATGCAATTTCAATCTCGCAGATATTCGAAGATGAAGAGTCATTAGTATCGAGCCTGAATCGCTCTGGCCACTATTCAAAGGAAGGCCACAGGGAGATTATGGAAAGGCTGAGGCTTGCAAGAAACTGGGCCCGAAAATATGCGCCTGAAACGTCCCGGATAAATCTTCAAATCAATGTCAAGGAGATTATCCCCCTGCTTGATTCGGGCCAGAGGCAATTATTGGGTGAGCTTTCGGTCTTCCTTTCAGAGGAGGTGAGGGACCCAGAGGAAATCCACGAGTGGATATACCATGCTCAAGAGAGATTTAATATCCCCCTAAAAGATGCATTTTCTGCAATTTACCTCTCAATCATGGGCACAAAAAAAGGTCCCAGGGCGAGCACTTTTATAGCATCCCTCGATAGGGACTTTGTCACTACCAGATTCAAAGAGCTATCTCTTCCACTCTAGGTAGACCGGGCAGTGGCGGCATTCGTTATCAGGTTTATTTTTGTCTCCAACTTCTTTTGGGCATTCCGGATAAGATCCGGTGCAATTTGGATATTTCCCCTTGATTTTCAGCCATAGCTTTTCTGCTTCACTCTTCCTTTTCGGCGGTTTTTTTTGCTGTTTTCGTGTCATTTTATCTGGGTTATTGAAATGGGTATATAATACTTGGGGTTTAATCCAATTCAGTGTCTATCCATTTCAGGTAATCCGGGCTTCCCTTTAGGATTGGCAGGGCCACGATTTCCGGGTTTTCATAGCTGTGATGCTCTTTTACCTTTTTTATAAGCGCATCCATCTTGCTCTCTTTTGTCTTTAAGATGATGAGCGATTCATCGTCCCTTTCTATCGAGCCCTTCCACAGGTAGATTGATTTTACCCTTTCAACAACGTTTGCGCATGCGGCCAAGCGCTCTTTAATTAAAACTTCGGAGAGCTCTTTTGCCTCTGCGATGCTTGATGCGGTTATATAGACGATGACATACACAGTTAAATACAATGTCTGAAATGTTATAAAAAGGGATATCAATGTCGATTTGGCTGTTTCTGGGAATAATTGGAGTATCAATGCTCATCATTCTTCTGCTTGAGCGGATGGGCAAGCTCAATGCAGAAAGGCACGCGGTCCTCCTAATTTTCAAGACGAAGCGTGGAATGGACCTAATTGAGCGGATTTCTAAATACCGGAGGTTCTGGAAAGTATTTGGTTCTTTTGCTATCGTTGTTGGGATTTTGGGCATGGTGCTTGTGGTTTCCTCTCTTGCCTACACCATGTATTCGACCTTTTTTCTAGATGTGCCGATGCAGGGCGCAAAGGCCGTGATACCTGGCGTTACCATCCCCTTCTGGTACGGGATGATCGGACTTGCAACGGTGCTCATCGTCCATGAATTTTCCCATGGATTTGTCGCAAGAAGCGAGGGAGTGACCATCAAAAATCTCGGCGTGGTTCTTCTTACGATAATTCCCATTGGCGCATTTGTAGAGCCAGACGAGGAGGAATTAAAGGCAAAGAGCAGGATATCTCGAATGCGCGTATATTCGGCAGGCTCCTTTGGAAACATCCTGCTTGCCATATTTGCCTTTATCCTAATGGCAGCATTTTCCAGCTTCTTTTTCGACGGCTCATCCCTCAAAATCAGCGGTGTTGTAGAGGGCTCCCCCGCAGACGGAATTCTAGAAGAGGGGATGGTGGTCGAGGTGATAGACGGGATGTCGATATCGGACGCCCCGGATTTTAGAGCGGCGACAAAGGGCATTACGCCTGATTTGGACATGATAATAACAACCGACAGGGGCACGTTTACTATAACTACTGTAGAACGGGAAGGAGACCCAAAAAGGGGGTTTATTGGCATCATGCTTGCCCCCTCCTTAAACGAGGGACTCCCCGGGTACATATTCTCCACCTTATGGTGGATAGCCTTCCTAAACCAGGGCATAGGGCTGATTAACCTTGCCCCCCTTCATTTTGGCATTGCAGCAACAGACGGCCACCACATCCTAAAGGATATATTATCAAAATTAAGAATAAAAGAGGCAGAAAAGGTGACGCTTGCAATATCCACAACACTTCTTATGGTCCTCCTGTTCTCGGTCATAGGCCCATCGTATATCTAGCATTAAAATGGACCTCGAAACTAAACGTCAGCTGCTTCACATGTCAGGGGCACTTTTCCCATTTTATGTATTTTCTGTCGGTCGTTTTATTTCCATAGGAACCTTTGCATTCTTGCTTTCGGCAGGACTTTTGGTATCATACGGCTACAAAAAAGGCATAAGGCTCCCTGTAATCTCTCAAATTGTCGATTCGACCGAAAGAGAGGGCGTAATAGAAAGATTCCCTGGAAAAGGCGCTCTTTCCTTCTTTTTTGGGAGCCTCCTTGCGCTCTTGATATTCGGCTCGCGATTGGATGTTGCCTGTGCCTCGATAATGATACTTGGCCTCGGTGATTCCTTTTCCACACTCTCTGGAAAAAGGTTTGGGAGACATAAAATATTTTACAATCAGGATAAAAGCGTGGAGGGTTCTATCGGGGGCCTTATCCCGGCATTTTTTGGTGCGATGGTTTTTGTATCTCCGGGGGCCGCGCTTTTAGGCGCAATTATTGGCATGGGAGCTGAGTCCCTCCCCTTAAAAATCGAGGATAATATTACAATTCCCCTTTCCGCTGGACTAGTTATGTTCCTGCTTTAAAGAGGATGTAATCTCCTTTATCTTCCCCTTAACGTCAATTACGTTTTCGACAACCGTCCCCGTAACAATGATATCTGCGCCGGCGCGCGATGCCAACTTTGCATCCTCTCCTGTCCTGATCCCTCCTCCCACAATTAACGGGATGTCAATAGATTCCTTGACTTTGGATACCATCTCATCCGGCACGCGTTTTTCTGCGCCCGACCCCGCTTCCAGGTAGACAAGGCTCATCCCCATGTACTGGGCTGCAAGTGCGTAATCCGCCGCGGCATTTGGGTTTTTTTGTGGAATCAAATCTGCCTTTCCCACCCTGCCAACGGTGCCGCCGGGCTCGATTACTATGTACCCCATGGAAATCGGCTCGATTCCTGCGTCCTTCACTATTTTTGCGCCCTTTGCCTGGGCCCCTGTGATAAAGTAGGGTTCCTGAGAGTTTAGAAGGCTCATGAAAAATATCGCATCCGCCCTTTTGGATATGCCGTTTACCTCCCCCGGAAACAGGATTACCGGGAGCTTTACCTTTTCCTTTATGCTCTTTACGGTTGCGTCGAGATTTTCCTTTGAGACTGCAAGTGAGCCCCCGACCATTATGCCGTCTGTTCCCCCCCTTTCCGCCTCCAGCGCAATTTTTCCAGCATCTTCCGGCGTCTGCTTTTCTGGGTCCAGGAGGGTGAGATGTGCGGTGTTGTTTTTTAAGTATTCTAAAACCTTCATCCCCGAACTTCCTTTCTCTTCGGCCTGAGGCCTTTGTGGCCGCATTTTTTGCAGCTTTTGGCCTTCCAGGGATTTTTTGAATTGCACTTCATGCATATTTTTACGTGAAAAAGCCGGGCTTCGGCTTCGGGAAATCTTGCCAATTTATCTACCTCCAAAATACTCTTCTTGAATTCCTTTTATTTCTTTTTCTGTCTTTCCCTTTGAATAGCTCTCTAATAAATCTTTGTTTAGGTCCGTAAAGCTCTTTCCCCACTTGAACTTTGAGAGGATTTCTTCTGCGCGGTCTCTTTTTCCCAGGATGTAAAGCGCTGATGAGATGGCTTCTGCCGTGGTGAGCTTGGCCACCTTTCCGTAGTTTACCGGATTTGCTGCAACCAGGAGTGGGAGAGCCCTTTGCAATAGCGGCATTTTTATGCTGGAAAAAACATCAATCGCATGCTTCCACGAGCAGTCCAGGGCGACAATTCCTGCCTTCAAGTACCGCGCGTCCTCGCCTGAGAGGACCTTTTTTGAGAAGGGGCTTAAGACCACTCCGCCTTTTGGCATCTTTTTTGCGGTGTAAAATAGCTCTGCGAGTCCAAACTTTTTGAGCTTATTTGCCGTGCAGGCTTTTGGGTTGCACTGCCTTGCGTGGTAGATAAGAACCTTCATTTGATGCACAGGTCAAATACGACGTGCCACCTTTTTGGGGCATAGGATTTTACTACCCTGTTTGTGATTGTTGAGCTTTTTCCCAGGGCCTTTATGTCTTCTTTTAGCTCTACAGTTCTTTTTTTGATATCCTCTTTTTCTACAATGTCGTGGAAGTGTATCGTGCCCTCTGGACGTATTTTTTCGATTGCAGTGGAAAGGAACCTATCGGGATTAAAAAAGTAGCCCATGATGATTCTATCTGCCGCCGGCATGGGAATGTCTCTACAGTCCCCCAAAATCGGCTCCACATTTTCCAGTTTGTTGAGCCGGATATTCTCCTTTAAAAATTCGAATGTTTGTGGGCTCTTTTCTATTGCAACAACCCTTTTTGGGCCGGAGTGCTTTGCGAGGGGTATAGTGAACTGGCCTATTCCTGAGAACATGTCTATCACCGTCTCATCTTTGTCCGATATTTTGGCCATCCTCTGCCTCTCGCCTGCGTTTCCTGCCGAGAACATTACCTTTGATAAGTCTATTTTGAATTTGCAGTGATTCTCCCTGTGGATGGTCTCTGTCTTTTCCCCTGCTATTATCTCGACGTTCGGCCTTCTTAGGGGGCCTAGTATGCCCTTTCTGTTTACCACTGAATTTGTCTTTGGAAAGAGCGTTAGGAGCATTTTTCCTATATTGTATTTTTTCTTATCCAGCTCTTTTGGAAGCTCGATTACGAGGATGTCCCCTATCTTCTCCCAGCCTCCCTGAAGCATTTCAGGGTCAATATCCAGGCTTTGTGAAAGGGTCCTTTTCACCTCCTCAAAATTTAGCGCTGGGCTCGTTTGAGCCGGGCATGGGGTGTCAACAACCTTAAAATCGATATCCAACTTCCGGATTTTTTCTGATACCACCGGGAGGAAGGTGGACCCTTCTCTTGAGATTATCCTCCTTGAGCTGTCGAGGAGGCCGTCGTTAATTAGAATCTTTCGCATGTGTTCCGCGTCCCCCCTTTCGACCTCGAATGCGAGCATCGCTAGACTACTTCCATAAACTTTAAAATCCCTGCAAGGTCCGCGACCTCTATTGGCCCGAACGCGGATAAAAGGCCGGGCTTTGCCCCTTTTCCCA
>JAZFTU010000037.1:0-6461 GCA_036446855.1 Hydrothermarchaeaceae archaeon (SeqCode)
CCTTTCAACGGCTTTACTCCACCGGCCAATGAGTAGGCCACTGAAGTTATCGCCAAGACCGCAATGAGCAACGTCACAATCGATAGTATATTTTTTCTCATCATTTGTCTTATCCTCCTCTATAGTTTTTTTACATATTTACGTTAGTACACATATGCAAGTTTATGGTATTATGTTCCATATTTATACTATATAAATGTTTGGGGATTGTGTTGCACGACCGCACATCCGACTCTATACTAGTATATATCAGTATATAAATATTATTTATCTTACTTTATATCTTTATTGGCAATCACAGTTGAAATTGTCCATTTCTGATGCGTTCTGGAACGACGGGAGGGAGAAGGAAAAGAGGGGCGCTGCATGTCAAAAGATATATATGTGCAAATCAGTTCAGAAGTGAAAAACTCAGAAATCAGGATAAAGGGGATAGTTGAAGATAAACATGAGCACGAACGAAGACATGGAGCGGGTTTTAGACGTCTTAAATAAGGCCGTCGATATAGACGCAAGTGCTGTCGTGTCAAGGGACGGCAAACTGAAAGCTGCAAAAATTCCACCAAGTCTCCATCCGGAGGTCTTCGGCGCGATGAGCGTAACCATGCTCGTGGCCGCAGAAACTGCTGTCGAAGAATTAAAAAAAGGTCTTACCGACCTCATAATAGTCCAGACGAAGGAAGCAAAAATCATTGTCATGGAAGCTGGCCCCACCGCCCTCCTCGTGACCATGACAAGCCGAAAGGCCATGCTTGGTTTTATTCTTTTGGAGATGGAAAGGACAATCGGAAAGATAAAGGCGCTGGTATAGGAATATGGAACCTGCCACTCGATGCGAAAATATCGTCATGATATATACCCGGTTGATAGATGGGATTCGCGGGTATGATAAGGGTTCGCTCGGCCTCGTTATATGTGCACAGGTAAAAAAGTCAGTTTCTAAGTTTTCAGAGAAATATCCCGATATTTTTACGGTCCATATTAACGAAGAGATAAAAATATCTGTTAAACCAGGGGCGAGGGAGAAGGAGGTCATGGAAGCCTTAAATGATTTATACACCATGATTAGATACCAGCTCAAGGGAATAATGGGTGATGCCGGAGACGGAATAATGCGAAACGCAAGTAAAGTCGTCTATAAAGAGAGCATATCTGAGATTAAAACCCTACGGATAGTATTTCCGGGATGGTTCAGAGACCAGATGCAAAAGGCGATTTGGATTGACAGTATAATAAAGATATTTAAAGGTTAATAATGCTTAGTATGGGCAGGTGAAAAGTTTTGAAAATTAAATCGATGGTTCTTGGGGCACTTCTATCTGTTCCAATCGTCCTTGCAGATAAAATCACAGGAGGAAGACTTGTGGTAAGCGCCCTGATCGTGGGCATGGGTTATGCAGCGGTTCCGATAATGATTGCCGTAACGCACAGGTCCTACCTCGGATGGAAAAACTCAAATGAAGATACGATAAAGTACCTTACATTCAGCTTCGGTCTTCTTACGATAGGGATTATTCTCCACGGGCTCCACAACATGATAATGCTTCCAGTGACGGAAGGACTTGCTAAAGTACCCACATCATATCACTACATTTTAACTGGCTCGGGAGAAGTGTTCCTCTTCCTTTCTGCACTCATGTTTCTCAAGAGTATGCGGGCCCCGGCTTAAGACGTAATTACTCCGTTTCCTTTATCTTCCTCCAAAGCTCGTCCCCCTGAAAGAGGGATTCTGCTCTGAAAAACTCTGCTACGGTGGCTATCTTATCTCCAAACCACACCACACCAGATTCCATGGATGAGGGAGGGGGGGATAGGGGGAACATGTGCTGGGATACAATCCCGCTGATTTTTTCGTCCTCGCCCATCCCGCTGATTTTCTTCGAACTTTCCCTGGCATGGGAAAGTATCTGGCGAAGAGCCCCTCTGCCTTTTGGCTCGTAGCCTATGTCATGGAGAAGCCCCGCCCTTGCAGTCAAGCGCTTATCAAGTGACAGCCGTTGGGCAATTTTGTATGAAATCCAGGAAACCCAGTAGGAGTGCCTGAGTCGCTCCTTGTTCCGCCCAAGCTTCCCGTGACCGCGATATTTGGAAAGCTTCCTTAATTCTTTGAGGCCGGTAAGGTCTTTTATGATAGAGTAAAAATCCGCGAACTGCAATTGAAAGATTGCCACCCAGGAGTCCGGGTCAATTTTTACATGTTCCCCGCAGTAGGGGCAAAGCGCCCCGTCTATGGGAACCTCCCTTTGGCAGCTCTGGCAGGTAGTCACCTCAAAGACCTTCATCCTCCTCGGCCGCCTCAGCCCCAAATCCTGTAGTAAACTTTTGGAGATTTCGCCAATTCTTTTTGCGAAAGAGCTGTTTTTTACTCTTTCCTCCACCCCCCGGTATATCGCCGTTCTTCTCAGGATCCTGCCAAAAAAAATCCTGAAGACTATGTAGTTGATCCTTGCTAAAATGAAGGCGATATAGGCCTGGATTGTGGAGATGACGGGAAGTGCCGCCAAAAATGCCAAAAGAGAAAAGACTGCGCCGAAAAAAATTGAGATTATCCCCGTAAAATACGCAAATCCCACAAGCAGAGTTATGAGCATCTTGTCAAAAGATGACCCAAAAAAGAAGAAAGAAATTGCCAGGAGCAGCATTGCTGCCGCAAAAAGGGTGGCCCTCTTTTTAGATTTAAAATTCTCTGCCATAAACTCACTACTGGTAAACCTGCACACAAAAATATATCCAGTAAAAACGTTTAGACAGCCCCACTAATATGATTAATGATTATTATATGCAAAAAGTTTAAATATGGTATAAAAAAATCTGTGAAAAAACAAAAGATAGGAGATGAAAAATGGTAGATATCAAAGTAGACGACTCGAAATGCGAAGGCTGCGGCGAATGTGTCGATATATGCCCTTCAGCAGTTTTTGAGATGACAAACGAAAAGTCTGTTCCCACCAATCCTGATGAATGCGTAGAGTGCTGCTCCTGCGTTGAGGTATGCCCCAACGACGCAATCGTCATTGATACTTGCTAGACTAAAGTCGGAATTTTTTTATTATAAGTTCTGCGTTCAGAACAGATGCACCTGCGGCCCCCCTTATTGTATTGTGGCCCATCACGCTGTACTTTAAGCCCAGGACCCGGTCCTCTCTTATCCTTCCCACGGTGACGCTCATTCCCTTCTGGGCAGCCCTGTCCAGCCTGGGCTGGGGCCGATCTTGCTCTTCTCTTACTATTATGGGATTTTTGGGGGCGGTGGGAAGGTCCAATTCCTGCGGAAGTGCCTTAAAGTCCCTCATTACTTTTTTTACGTCCTCTGGGCTGCAGGGTTTTTTGGTCTTGACAAAAATAGATTCGGTGTGGCCGTCCAGCACATGAACCCGGTTGCACGCAGCAGACAACTCAAAATTGGCAGGAACTATCGACTCTCCGTTGAAGGTCCCAAGAAGCTTTTGACCTTCGGTCTCAACCTTCTCCTCTTCGCCACTTATGAAGGGTATGACGTTATCCAGTATTTCCATTGACGTTACGCCCGTATATCCTGCCCCGGAAATGGCCTGCATTGTTGCCACAACGACCTGCTCTAATCCAAATGCATCGAATATGGGTTTCAGTGATAATACCGCCATTATTGTAGAGCAGTTTGGGTTTGTAACGATGCATCCGTCCCATCCCCTCTTTTCTTTCTGGACATCTATCATGTCGAGGTGGTCTGAATTGACCTCCGGTATCAAAAGCGGTACGTCTGCATCCATCCTGTGGGTCGATGCATTGCTCGCAACTATAAATCCTGCCTCGGCAAAACTTGATTCTGCCTTCTTTGCAATGCTCGACGGAAGGGCTGAAAATACAATGTCCGCATCGACCTTTTCTGGACTTGTTTCCTCAACGACGGTGCCAGAAACTTCCTCGGGCATCTGGTCATCGAGTACCCACTTCGCTGCATCCCGGTACTTTTTTCCGGCGGATCTTTCGGATGCCGTGATGCCTGAAAGCTTAAAGAACGGGTGGTCTACGAGCAATTGAATGAATCTTTGGCCCACCATTCCCGTCGCGCCCAGGACTGCAACCTTCGTCTTCATTATGACTCTCTCCTTCGAAGAACATTTATAGTACGCTCTTTTATATTTTTCCACATGAAAAGTATCAATAATTCGGGACGGAGCAGAAGAAAAGCTGCCCCCCGCTCGGTTAAATCTAAGTCTGGAAAGGTCCACCTTCCAAGAGTTATCATAGGTGGGACGAGCAGCAAGGCGGGAAAGACCGTAATATCCATAGGGCTGATGAGGGCGCTCAAAAACAGGGGGTATAAGGTTGCGCCCTTCAAGACAGGGCCGGATTTTATTGACCCCAGCTATCACCTGTTTGCAACGGGAAGGCCGTCCAGAAACATTGACGGGTACATGATGAAAAAAGAGGATATCATTGGTGCATTTCACCGGAACGCAAGTGACTCTGACATTTCGATAATAGAGGGGACTATGGGCCTCTATGACTCAATTGATGGAATCCATGATACGGGCAGCACCGCACAGGTCTCCAAGTTCCTGAAAGCGCCAGTGATACTCACCGCAAATATCGAGCGCATATCCAGGACGGCCGCACCGTTTGTCCTGGGATATAAAGTGTTTGACCGCGATGTCGACATAAAGGGCGTCATATTGAACAGGGCCGGAAGCAAGAGGCATGCAGGCAAGGCAAAGGATGCAGTAGAAAAGCTTGTCAAGATGCGGGTTGTGGGGGTAATGCCCCGGGATGCAAGAATAGAGATACCAGAGCGCCATCTGGGTCTGGTTCCCGCCTACGAAAAAAAGAAGATTGAGCGGCTTTTTGACACCCTCGCAGAGCTCATAGAGGACTATCTGGACGTTGATAGAATAATCAAGATTGCAAATGGTGCTGAGCCCCTGAAAAACGTTAGGGAATCCCCCCTGTTCTCACCAAAAAGACGGATTTCTGCAAACCTTGGGGTGGTGAGGGACAAGAGCTTTTCCTTTTATTACGAGGACAACCTGGATGCATTTGCCGCCGGAGGAGCGGAAATTCGGTACATTGACTCACTGAAGGACAGAAAACTTCCCGACATTGACGCACTCTACATCGGCGGCGGTTTTCCAGAGGTATTTTCCAAAGAGCTCGAGAAAAATAAAAAATTAAGGGGGGAGATATACGAATTTTGCAACTCAGGTAAACCAGTATATGCCGAGTGCGGCGGCCTGATGTATTTAGGGAAAAGTATTACGACAAAGGAAAATGAAGAGTACGAAATGGTCGATTTTCTTCCGATAAAGACGAGGATGTTCGAAAAATTCCAGTCCCTCGGATACGTCAAAAATGAGGCCATTAGGGATAGCCCGATAAGCAGAAGGGGCGCAACAATCAAAGGACATGAGTTCCACTACTCAAGGGTTGAGCCGCTAAAAAAGTTGGAGTATATTTATAAAGTAAAGAGGGGGAAAGGTATTGACGGAACAAGCGACGGTATTCTCAAGAAAAATACGGTGGCGAGTTACATGCACGTTCATGTGCTCTCGTATCCCCCATTGGTTGGAAATTTTTTAAAAACCGCAAGTGAGATAGCATGATTAAGCCTTCCAGAATGAAAAAGCTCAGCGCAGTGGTGCTGGAGGAGAAAAAGGATGCAGTTCTAAGAGAATTAAAAGAGAGGGGAGTTATCCATTTTGTAAAAGCGGAGGCAGGGGGCGCTCTGGGACCTACGTCTGTTGGGGAGGGCCTATCCAGAGCAGGGATAGCAATGGCTGCCGGACTTTCGGTGGGCATAGCTGCTGCTGGAGCTGGAATCGGCGTGGGAATAATAGGCTCTGCGGCACTTGGGGCCATTGCAGAAAAAAAGGAGATGACATCCTGGAGTTTCATATTCATTGCCCTGGCAGAAGGGGTCGCGTTTTACGGGCTCATAATCTCATTCATACTTATTGGCAAGCTTTAACTGAGTGGCTTAAGGTATATCCTACGTAGAGAGTATGACGATTTCCTCTATTTTCGAAGTGGAAAGTCCCTCCTCCTTTCCGTGGAGTATGGCAGTGATGTTCCTTACCTCGTTTTCCCTCAGGTTCAGGTAGGCAAGTGGCACGCCCATGTGAAATCTATCCCCGCAAAAGACCCGATTGTTCTCCTTTAATATGAACCTTTTAAATTCCTGCTCCAGGGAAAATAATGACTGTGTATCCTCACACACCTTGGCGCTTTTGGAGATTATGTCAGTATAATATTTTAATGTTTGTTGAAGCTCTGTAAGCGATGTTACATTGAACGCAGCAGTTAAATCCGAATCAGAAAGACGGTATCTCATGGGCACCATCCAGCTTAAAAGATCCTCCTCGTCTGAGCCCCTGATTCGCAGGGCTATGAGAAGATTTTTTGCATCGATTTCAATTCCAACGAGGTGCCCTACAATTTTTTTATCCCTGTCCCCGAGCTTTCTTTTTATAATCTTTCTCAACTCA
>JAZFTU010000038.1:0-6572 GCA_036446855.1 Hydrothermarchaeaceae archaeon (SeqCode)
CGGCTCATAGGAGCAAAGGGCCCAGGCATGTTCTTCATAATACCGATAATTGACAGTATGGTAAAGGTGGACCTAAGAACCGTTACCCTCGACGTTCCAACACAGGAAGTAATAACAAAAGACAACGTGCCAACGAAGGTAAATGCGGTCGTGTATTTCAGGATAATAAACCCGGAGAATGCCATAGTTGATGTTGAGGATTACTACATGGCAACGTCCTTAATATCACAGACCTCCCTTAGGAGCATCCTTGGCCAAAGCGAGCTGGACGAGCTGCTCTCTGATAGGGACAAGATTAACACAAAGCTGCAGAGCGTCATAGATGCGCAGACAGACCCCTGGGGCATAAAGGTATCTACTGTCGAGGTAAAGGACGTAGAGCTACCCGAGAACATGAAGAGGGCAATGGCAAAGCAGGCCGAGGCAGAAAGGGAGAGAAGGGCCAAAATAATAAATGCCGAGGGTGAATTCCAGGCAGCAGAAAAACTTGCCAAGGCGGCCGAGATAATCGGCAGGCATCCGGCAGCGCTCCAGCTAAGATTCTTGCAGACGGTGACCGAAGCGACGACATCTGAGAATGCATCAACGTTCGTGCTCCCTATCCCAATAGACATACTCGGGCCGCTTCTTAAGAAAAAGAAGGATTAGCAAATAATCCCTACCTTTCTTTGGACTTTAGCTGCTGTGCTATGACTCCCATGGCGGTGCAGGTCTCAAGCGGCACATTGCTACCTGTGAGTTCAAGGTGATACGGGACCCTGTCCAGAATGGATGGCGATAGTCCCCTCTTTCCGAGACCCATGATCAGGCACACCTTCCCGATAGGGTGCTTTGATTTCGCAAGCGAAATGGCCTCAGCCATTTCCACTTTCTTCTCTTCCCTTGGGTGAGAAGTCGTTGCCACGGGGAGGCCAAGCGCCCTCCAGTCCGTGGGCAGCCTTCCATGGATGCAGGGGACCAATACCACCCCATTCCGCTCCACAAGGTCCGTTAAGTATTTCCCACCCATACCAATGTTCGTATCGGTGGCGACCAGTCTTACCAGGGCCTCAAGGTCGCCTGCAGGAAATCCCATAAGGGCGAGGTCAAGTTCGAAGGCAACGCAGAGGGGAGCTGCCCTTGCAACGGCCCTGAGGTGCACGGATTTTAAGCCACCCTTGTAGGTGTTGTAAAGGGCCAGCATATTACGAGCACCCCTCGCCGGGGATGCTTCAGATGGCTCCTTGTGTTTCGTGGCCTTGGATTTGCGAACTTTGGGCGATTTGAGTCCCTGCTCTTCCATGGCCCGGTTTATCTTACTCATCAGCTTCTCGCTATCCCCAGAGTCTTCCAGGGCCTTAATGTAGGTCTTTTTGGCAAGCTCGATATCGCCGCATCTTCCAAGTCCCCGGGCAAGATTCAATCTAATGCCGGCCCTATTTTTGGAGTCTTCCACCTTTGAACTTTCCTCTAGCCCGTCCTTGAACCAGCCGCGCGCCACATCCTTCATCCCTGCCTTGTCTGCACTTCCGCCGAGGGTAGCAATGAGCCGGGCCCTGCTGGACGGGTCATTGAGCCGAGAAATGCCTCCCGCCACGACCTCTTGCTCTTCTCTTGTGGAAGAAAGCCCCCCCAGATATCGCAAAACGTCCAAGCGTTCCTCCCCCTCCACAGAAACGGCAGCCTCAACAGCAGCTCGAAGTGTGGATAGGGAGCGAGGATGTCCCTTCGACCGCCTGCACTGCAGGTGCAGGTAGCCAATTACCCGGGAGCGCACAGCTCCATCATCCACTGCTAAAAGAGCACTTAAGACATCCTCTAAAGTAGGCTTTGTTCCTTCGCAGTGTTGTGCCCACTTCTGGATTACGGCCTTGGCATCGGTGACTATAGAGCCCCCATTATTGACTGCCTTTTCAAGCAAAGGTAACATGCGGCTGCATCCGAGATGTGAGGAGGTGCCAAAAATGGCATCGGAAAGCCCCTTCCCTTCCGGCATGGACAGTACAGAGTCCAAAATGCCATCAAGGATTCTCTCTCTTGATTTTGCAGCCCCCCGGTCCCTCCAGGAGCCCACCTTTCCCGCTATAAGGGTTAATAGCTCGGCCCTCTGCCAAAGCCTCTCAACACTCCCTGCCATTATGAGCGCCTCCTCTGCGGCTGATGCCGCTTCCTCAAGCTTAAGCCTTGAGTCTCTCGATATGTCGAAGAGGGCAAGGGATACGTAGTATGGGTCTGAAAGGCGCCTTGCCTCGTCCAGAAGGGCTCTTGGGTGTTTGCCACCACCCGACTTCATCTCCCTGACCAGGGCTCGATACAAGGAGGGGTCATGTCTTTTCTGCTTTCCGGCCATACCTACTAAAAAGGTCATGGATGCAGATATATAATTTTGTTTTAAACCAATGAAATTACTTTATTGTTGAGAAAAATCGTTTGTGTCGGAAAGACAAACTCGATTCCTTCCTTTTCAAAACGCTCTTTGATTGCAAAATTTATCTCTTCTTGGATATCCATGTATTTGTTCTAGTCTCCGGTGTCGACATAGTATGTCACTGAAACGAGCAGGGCAAAACGCAGGAAAGCTTCTATGACACCTGGCACCCCCGGGAATTTAGGGCAAAATAGAGAGATAATAGGAGGTAAAAGGGCCATCCGACGTTATCTATAATCTTTATGAGTAAATCATCGAGTTCAGTCCTGGTCTTTGTGGCAACATTTTTTTAGCTTTTTAACTATTACGAATTTAAAAATTTTTAAAAAGGCTGTTGCAAGCACGAAAACTGCCAGAGTTAGGAGGTATTTTATAGATTTCCAACAGAGTATGCCAAAATTTCTGCGATGCCTGCTGCCATGAGTTACAATGCGGGGGGCCTGTTTATATCTTTTTTGAAAAAATCTAAACGGCTTTGACCCCTATCTCATGCATCCTGGATGCCCCGTTTGGATATGGATTTGACGTTCCCTGAACCTGGACATTCCCTGCCTTATCTACCGCCCTCGCAATTATTTTGTAATCGCCCTTCCCATCGATCTCCCATTCATATTTCCACAGAGTCCATTCAAAGTGCGATGCCGGGACTTTTATGATTTTAGCCAGATGCCAGGTTCTGCCGCCGTCCATGCTCAATTCGACTTTTTCGATTCCCGGGCTGCCTCCCCATGCAAGAACGTAGATTGGATAGGTTCCAGGGGGAATCCTCTCCCCTTTTTTCGGCTTTATTATCTTTGTTGCGATGTCTACTCTGGCCTCATCCGACCATCCATCTTTCTCCCAGTATCCCTTGTAGTCAAGGTCAACCGCCTCTATACGCGTTAGCCACTTGGCCCACTTCATACCGTGAATTCCGGGCACAACTGCTCTTAAGGGGTATCCGTGCTCTCTGGAAAGCGTTTCTTCATTCATATTGTATGCCAGAATCACTTCTTCTCCCATGGCCTTCTCCAGTGTGATGCTGTCCGAATATCCTTCTTCGGTGTAGAAAACGATCTTTTTTACACTGGCATCAACTTCTGCCAAATCCAAAATATCCCTGAGTGGCACACCGGTCCACAAAGCGTTTCCCACCTGGTTTCCCCCAATTGGATTACTTATGCACTCAAGAACCGAACCGATTGAGGTGCTACTCATCGAGGTAATCTCTTCGTATGTTAAATTCAAAGGACGCCTAACCATCCCTTCCACGCTCAAGGACCATTTATCAATATCAACATTCGGCGTACTAAACGCGTCCTGTACAAAAAATCTTTCATTGGGCGTGAAAAGGTCTATTTTCTCATCTCCCCCCTCGCCTATTTCAATCGGCGGCACTGCCTCAAAAAAGTACCTAAGTTTCCTTAGGTGCGGCCCTATCTTCCCAAATGAAAAAAGCCCGATTATCAAGGCCAGAGACGCGCCCGCAATTTTTATAAAACTTCTCCTGTTCATTTTTTCATTTTCCAGGTGAGGTGAATTTTATGCAGTAGCGGTATCGCCCTCAATGGCCTCGGTCATAAAGATTTGCATTATGTGCAGTTGATAATTTGTTGATTAAAGTGTATAAATATATGGATTTGATACAAAGCCCGGATATTAATAAACGTAGCAGGCTCCCGCCCGGGCAGCACTTTGTGAAGAACCTCCCTATTCTTCATCTAGGAACGACACCGAAAGTCGACATTTCCAGCTGGAGATTTAAGATAACCGGCCTGGTTGAGAAGGAAAAAGAGCTTAACTTTGAGGAGTTTTTGGCCCTTCCGAGGGTCAGGGTGCAATCAGACATTCACTGCGTAACCGGATGGTCCCGTTTAAATAACCAGTGGGAAGGTGTTTCAACAAGTGCAATCAAAGACGTTGTCAAGATAAAGCCCAAAGCAGAGTTTGTGATGGTATATGGAGAAAACGGCTTTTCCACAAATCTTTCCCTAAAAGATTTCTTTTCTCTGGACGTCCTATTTGCGCTCAAGCACGAGGGGAGGGACCTTACTTTGGAGCACGGGTACCCGGTCAGGCTTGTGGTGCCCAGGCTATATTTCTGGAAGAGCGCAAAGTGGGTCCAGAGAGTTGAGTTCATGGCTGAAGACAAACCAGGATTTTGGGAGTCCAAGGGATACCATGGCCATGGCGATCCGTGGAAGGAGGAGCGATATAGAGACTAACTTGCATTTAGGAGCTCCAGCATTTTACTTATTTCGGTTGTGGGAAGTTTACAGTTGTAGTTAAGACAGACGTATGCCGTGGCCCTGCCGTCAAGGCTGGTCTGATATTTAGTAAACTTTGCGAGGTTGTCAATATCAGGATGTTCTTGTTCGGTCGGGCGAAGAATTACCACCTTGTTAGGTATAAATCGATTGTGTATTGCTTTTAACATTTCTTTTGTATCTTTAGACTGTGAATTGCCAACGATAACAACTTCGTATGAAGGCCCTATACTAAAGTCAACTGCAGCCATAAGTTGGGTATATGCCGCAGGGGATTGTTTCACGGCGCCCGAGAAGGCCCGCCCTATTTTTGATGCGTTTTCCTCAAAATCAGAATCCGGTATTATGCGCCCAAGACGAAGCAGGTTTAGCATCGCAACCGAGTTACCAGAGGGGACAGCACCATCATATATCTCTTTCTTTCGAACAATGAGGCTCTCGGCGCCCTTTGGAGTAAAATAGAGCCCGCCATTATTTTTGTCCCAGAAGTATTTTAGCATATCCTGGCTCAGGTCCAGCGCATTTTGAAGATAGCGCACCTCAAAAGTATTTTCATATAATTCCAAAAGCCCCCAGATAAAAAAGGCATAGTCGTCTACGTATGATGTTGAATTTACCTGGCCATCTCTTAAGCTATGAAGAAGCCTCCCATCAGATGCTTGCAAGTTATTAAGGATGAAACTTGCAGCACGTCTGGCAGCGTCAGTGTACCTGTGCTCGTTAAAGACCCTGCCACCCTTTGCCAGGGCTGCTATCATGAGGCCATTCCAGTCTGTCATGATTTTGTCGTCCTTGTGTGGGCGAACACGCTTCTTACGGCAAGTAAATAGGTTACTTAATGCAGCCTTAAGGTGAGTTTCGAGGTCTTGCGCGGTCGTCCCATGTTCGGAGGCAAGCTCTTCAAGTGATTTTGAGAGATGCAAAATGTTTTGCCCTGTTTTTTTTCCGGTTGCTTCATCCGAGAAATTTCCTCCTTTCCTGACATTGAACGCACTAATGATTAAATCAGCTTTTTCCTTTGAAAGTACTTTTTGTATTTCTTCAAGCGTCCACAGGTAAAACTCTCCTTCGAGTCCCTCGCTCTCGGAATCCTCGGCAGAGTAAAAGCCACCTTTTCTCGCTGTCATGTCCCGCAAAACGTAGTCCAAAATTTCCCGCCCTGTTTTTGAATATTCTTTATTACCAGTTGCCTGGTACGTCTCGGTATAAGCCATGGCGAGCATCGCCTGGTCATATAACATTTTTTCAAAGTGCGGCAAAAGCCAACCGGAATCTATTGAATATCTGTGAAATCCAAATCCGGCATGGTCGTAGATACCGCCCCTCCTCATCTGCTGGAGGGTTTTTTCGACCATCTTTAAGGCCTTCTCATTTCCCGTGCGCTTCTGGTAGCGGAGCAAGAAAAGAAGGTTGTGGGGAGTCGGAAATTTTGGGGAACTGCCAAAACCACCGTGCCCTTCATCAAAGCGCTCGGCAAGCTGTGCATATGCAAGATTTAAGGTAGATTCGTCCATGTCCTCACGAGTCAAATCCTCTGGCCCCTGCGCCAGGGCAGACGTAATCTGATCAGCTGAATTTAATAATTCATCTCGCCCCGTCGTCCAAATCTCCTTTATCCTGGGAATTAGTTCCAGCATTCCAACCCTGCCAAATCGCGACTCCTTTGGAATATAAGTTGCAGCATGGAAGGGCTTTTTGTCCGGGGTCATAATGATAGTGAGTGGCCATCCACCACCGCCCGTCATCATTTGACAGACCGCCATGTAGACGTTGTCAATGTCAGGGCGCTCCTCACGGTCTACCTTTATGGAAACAAAGACTTCATTCATCAATTTGGCAACTTCTGCGTCCTCAAAAGACTCGTGCTCCATTACGTGGCACCAGTGGCAGGTAGAATACCCAATTGAGAGGAAAATGGG
>JAZFTU010000039.1:0-7376 GCA_036446855.1 Hydrothermarchaeaceae archaeon (SeqCode)
CAAGAACCCTTGTTCTTCCGGATGGGACACGTGCATGCGGCTGTGCGCATTCATATGCGATGCGGGGCCTTTCCAAGTACCTGATACTAAATCACCCTGGTGAATACTCTGATGAAGAAATACTCGAAGAACTTTCAAGATGGAAAACATTGTTCTTCCCAAAGCAATCAATCCAGAAGGTGCTAACAAATTATGCGGCAACAAGTCAAATCGATCCATCGATTTTGCTAGACATGCCAGATATGGTGGGGAGCTGCTAGGCACACGCTCCAAATTTTTTACTGAACAGTGCTTACCAATTCTTCTAACAAACTGAGCACCTCTGAGGGGGAATCCACCCTGAACTTTGCCCTCGAAGGGCCCTCGCCGACTTTAATGGAATATGCCGATTTTGGAAGCACATCAAAAACGTCCTCGTCTGTCATATCATCCCCAATTGCCAGTATGAAATCCCATCTTTTTTTCCGAATCCAGCGTAGCGCGGCCCTCCCCTTATTTACGCAGGCATTTTTTATCTCGACTACCTTGTCTCCCAAAAGCACCTGAAGGGCATGGCCTTTTGGAATTTTGAGGCTTTCTATGAGCTCTCCTGCCATTTTGCCGCCAAGCTCTGGCTCGACATTCCTGTAGTGCCAGGCAAGGGAAAAATCTTTCTCTTCAATAAAAGATCCGGGGGTTTTGTCTGCATATTTTTCAAGAAATGGCCGCACCCCAGATTTCCATTCCGAACGCAATTGTTCTATCGTCTCCCATCTTCCGCCCCTTTCTTTAATCCACGCGCCGTGCTCAGCTGCAAAACCTGCGCCGATTTCAAACCATTTTTCGAGGGTACCCTTATCTCGCCCGCTTATGAGAACAACCTCATTATTTGGGTCCTGGGTAAGCCCTTCAAGCAGGTTTATTATTCTACCTTCGGGCTTTGTATCCTTTGGCCTTTCAAAAAAAGGGGTTAGCGTTCCATCATAATCTAAGAGCAGCAGCCTTTTGCTGCTACTCCGATAATCGGATATTAATTTATCGATAAATTTCATAATTTTTAAATAAAAACAGCTGCCGCAACGACGGTAGTCCATTTCCCATCTTTGGGTACCATTGCAGACTGTGTCGCATTGCGGGTCTTAACTATCCTCCCGCTTACTTTCCACACCTCTTTTCGCTCATCCCAGCTCTTATCCAAATCAAGCGTGATACCAAGGGTGCTTGCAAGCATGGAGGCTGCAAGGTCCTCAGAATAGCCCCCGGCTTTATCTTCCACCTCTCCAAATGAGTGATGTTCGCTTAAATATCCGTAATTGTTTCTGTCAGCAGGTATCGCGCAGCCAATCGAGGAAGCCAGGAGCCGCCTCGGCTCATTGCTTGAATTCTGGCTCAGTACACAGTACACTATCTGGCCTGTACTTAGCTCTTTTAGGCCCTTCTTTTTGGATATTATCCGGCAGCCTGGCGGGAGTATGCTTGAAACCTTCACTATATTAAATTTTTCGATTCCGGCACTTCTCAGGGCAAACTCAAATGACTCAAGCCTCTCTTTGTGTTTCCCTACGCCTTTTGTGAAGAACAGCTTAGTTGGCACCATTTTCCACTGCTTAGTTTTTTATATATTTAAGTCTTTAATACCATCTGGTGATAAAAATGGTTCGCGAAGACCCAAAAATTGTACTGAGCGATGAAGCAAAAAAGGGGACGTATTCGAATGTTATGAGGGTTTCTCACTCTCCATTTGAGTTTACTTTCGATTTTGGCACCATGCCGGTGGGGGTAGAAGATGCGGGAGCAGTAACCGTTTACAACAGGGTAATCATGTCTCCTGCCCATGCCAAGATAATGCTCAAGGCACTGGGTGACAATCTAAAGACATTCGAAGGGAAATTTGGCAAGATTAAACTTCCTGAGGTAAAAGAGGGAAAGCTTGGAGAATCTTCATCAGACCAGGTGTATATCGGTTAGGATTCACCATTTTTTGCATGACCTACATGCGGGTGAATCCTTACGCCTGCCCCCCTTTATTTTCAGTTAACTTTAGGGATGCTATACAAAAGCAGATGACAGTAAATGGATATGTAATTAGCCAGCCCACGGAAAGGGCACTTCCAAGGGCATCAATCACCCAGAGCACAATCCCGAGTATCACCGAAAATTGAAGGTTTTCTATTCCAATCCCATAGCTCCTTTTTAAGGCATCTATCCCCCCCCTGTTTTCTGATATTGCAATGGGAATTGCATACTGGAAAAGGACCATAAGAAGGAGCCCTGGAATTATTAGGAAAATCAGTCCGACTAGCACCGCAATACCTCCTGCTATAAACAGCACCCAGCTTGTGCCAACGTAATTAAAACCTTTAAAGACGTCTGAGATTTCTACCTCCTCCCCGCGGATAATCCGATTCCCCATATAAAAAATCCCGAAAAACAGGGGCGGCGCTGTAATAATGAAAAGTGAGCCTACGGCTGCAATCAATGTTGCAATGATGAATGTTACAAAGTGTTTTTTATATAGTCCAAAACCCTCAATTAGAATATCGTCTACTCTCAATATGGCGCCCTCCAGATACTCATTTTTATGATGTTCTTAAGATAAAGTATAAATAAACAACTATCTGTACAAAAACCTTTTAATTCACAAAAGCAAAATCTCGACTTGAAATGGGACTATCTGAGCTTCGAGCAGAAATTGATAAAATAGACCGGGAGATAATCGGACTCCTCTGCCAGAGATTTGAGATAGTAAAAGGCATTTCCCATCTGAAGAGGGGGGAAGGAATCGATATCGAAGATGTGGATAGGGAGGAGGATATCCTAAAAAACTCCTTGGAAAAAAGCAGAGGAAAGCTCAACCCTACTTTTCTTGAGGAGCTTATGAAGCTTATTATTTCGGAAAGCAAAAAGATTCAGGAGAAGGCGAAATGAAGGTTGCTATCCTCGGCCCAAGAGGAACATTTAGTGAAGAGGCAGCCTCCCTCCTGGAAAAAAATGCTGAACTATTGCTCTCCCTTGACATTGAGGAGGTCTTTTCTCGCGTCATATCCGGCTCTGTGGACTTTGGCATTGTGCCTGCAGAAAACTCACTTGAGGGCCCGATAGGCATGACCTCAGAGCTGCTCTTAACTGAAGACGTAAAAATCTATAGAGAAATTGTTCTTGACATCTGCCACAGCCTTCTTGCGCTTGAAAGCACAGATATCGGTGGCATCACCGAGATAATTTCCCACCCCCACGCCCTCGCCCAGTGCAAGGGCGCATTAAAGGGACTTAATGTAAAGACCAAAAATTTTTCAAGTACCGCTGAGGCCGCAAAGGAGGTCTCCGAAAAAAAGCTTAAGAACACTGCTGCAATAGCGCCAAAGGTTTCGGCAGACCTTTACGGCCTAAAAATACTCAAAGAGGATATGCAGGACGAGGACATCAATCAGACCCGGTTTTTTGTCATCGCAAAAAGGGACCATGAGGTGACGCAAAATGACAAGACATCCTTAATAATTGGCCTCAAGGACAAGCCAGGAGCGCTTTACGAGGCCCTAAAGTCATTTTCTGAAAAGAACATAAACCTCACAAAAATAGAGTCCCGCCCATCAAGAAAGGCTCTCGGCGACTACATTTTTTATATCGACCTCGAGGGCCATAGAAAAGATAAAGCAGTCAGGGAAGTACTCGATAAGCTCAGAGAAAACACGGCGTTTCTCAAAGTGCTTGGGTCATATCCTAAATTTTCACCTTAATATACTCTCCTGGTGCTTCTCTTGTAGTCCCGACTACAACTCTATAGCTTCCGTCCAAGGCTTCTTCAAAAAACCCGCATGCCTCTATTTTTTCGCCTTTAAACGCCTGCCCTGCGTAGGTATGGGTATATGAGAGTACCTCTCTTACCTGGGACTCTTTGCATTCAACTTTGTAAACAGCAGGTGAATCGAAAGCAAGAGTGGCATCCGTAACCGTGCAATCGACCGTTACTTTTTCCTTTCGGACGTACTCCTTTGGCGCTGGCCCAATCTCGCTCCTACTTCTTACAAGCAAAATATCAAATATGGTGCCGTCAATCGTTCCCTTGTGCCATTTCCTCTTCTCGTGCCACTGATATTCTTCAAAGCGTAAAGTTTTGTTACCCGAAAAGCGCTTTTTGTAAGAGCTTTGCCAGTGTTTTCTGGACAGATTTTTTATTTTATCTCCTGCAAAATTTTTGAAAACCTCCCGTGCCCTTTCGTGATTCGAAATTCCGTATATTACAAAGTCGATATCTGAAGATGGCATGTCGAGGCCTACAAGCACGGAGCCTGTGATGCCCTTGTGATTATTGGGAATATCATCGAATACTTCTGCAAGGTCCTTGATTTTTTTCTCAAGGGATGATTTTGGGCTATCACAGATTTTTTTGAGGCGCTCTTCTGGCCTATGGACATTTTTTATTTTTTGAAGTGGTACGCCCTGAAGTTTAGAACCTTCGTAAGAAAATACATAATCAGTAAATTTTTTTTCTAAAAAATCATAAGACATTGCAGTAGATGAAATCTTGCTGTATCTTTCCCCCCCGCGCTTTCTCTCGCCGTCTGCATCCTTATAATATCTCAAAAATGCGAGGCACCTTCCATCGGGATGGTGATATGAAACAACAGAGAATATAAGCCCGTCAGTAGTTTCAATGAAATCTCTGATTCTTGGTTTCTCCATGGCACAGATTATGGCTTCAAAGTATATAATTTTCAGGGCCCAATACTTTCGAAAAATTCTTAAAGAGGAAATAGATAGATAGCAGGGAGTCAAAATGGCAGTAGATTTACAGACAGTCCAGGCGAAAGTTATAGCGGCGTCGCCAAAGGTTTTAATGGCCCTTGCAATTCTTTTTGCAGGATACATTGCGGTAAAGAGTTCTGGCAGGATACTTAAGTGGATAAAGGAGACATTTGCAGAGAAAACCGCAACAGAACTCGACGACATGATACTCGATGCCCTTAGAAACCCCTTAAGATATATCATTATTGCAATTACCCTAATACTGGCAGCAGGCCAGCTGGGCATGGACGTAAAAAACATTGTTACCGCAATTTTAGTCTTATTTCTCGCAAAGCCGGTTTCAAACATCGTAAAAATTGTGATGGACAAGGTAGAGGAGGACTATGTCAAAAAGACGAAGAGCAAAGTGGATGATGTGGTCTTTCCACTAGTAAACAAGACTGTAAATTTTTTGATATATATCTTCGCAGTAATAATGGCCCTTGATCAACTCGGTATAAAGGTACTACCCTTCGTGGCGGGCCTCGGCATCGTCGGCCTTGCTATTGGCCTCGCTGCAAAGGACTCGATAGCCAATGTGATAGCCGGCATTTTCATAATAATCGACAGGCCGTTTGTCGTGGGCGACAGGATTGAGGCGTGGAGCGCGCCAAAACAGGCCGCAACGTGGGGTGATGTTATGGAGATAGGGCTCCGCAGCACGAAAATCCGCACCACCGACAACATCCTCCTGATTATCCCAAATTCGGAAATTTCCAAGAGAGACATCATAAACTACACTGCCATTTCGCCGGATATCCGGGTAAGGGTCCCCGTCGGCATTGCCTATGAAGCGGACCGCAAAAAGGCAGAGGAGCTTATTCTGGACGTAGCAAAAGGGATGGAGGGCGTCAAAGAAAAGCCAGCACCAGTAGTCATTATGAAGGGTTTCGGGGACTCGTCGATCGACCTGGAGCTTCGTGCGTGGATCGATAATGCTAGGGCCCGTAAGAACATAATGTCTGCTCTGGCAAAGGGAATCAAGACGGAATTTGACAGGCAGGGCATCGAAATCCCCTACCCGAAGAGGCACATAATTATGGAGAAATAATCAGTGCTTCAGCTGCTCAAGCTCAAGTAGATTCTTCCATACGCTCTTGCACTTGCAGTCCATTTCAAGATGCTCAGGTTCCTGCGTAATCGAGTAGGCCAAAATCCCTCTGTAAACCTCTCTATCACAGCTTTTGCAGTTATGTGCCCCCCTCATTTTTCCTGCGGCCGTCGGGTGGCTTATCACCGGGATATCTGCGTTTTCATCTGCCCATTTTAATATTTCGACAACAGACCACAGATACGGCGGACGGTATTCGCCCCTCCTCCACAGCATTTCGACAAGCGTGCTCTTCTGAACGTTTATGGGATTTACTGATGCCCTCTCTGCTCCGGCATTTGCTGCCTCTGCAATTGAGTTTTTTACATCAGATATTGCCTCTTTCTCAGTCAGAAAAGGGGGCTTTAAAAGCAAATACGCCTTAACTTTTATATCCTGCTTAACGCATAGCCTAGCTGCCTTTTTGAAATCGTCAAAGGTAAAACCCTTGTTTATCGACTCTCGTATGCGGTCATTTGCGCTCTCAAGTCCAATCCCTATCTCAAATTCTGCTTTCATCAAGCCTTTGATATCAATGAGCACATTTTCACTTATGAATTCGGGCCTCGATTCAATCTGGACTCTCCTCACATGCTCCGGAATATTTGTGAGAATTTTTTTCATTGAACTTAAAGAGATTTCTTGAGGGTCTAGAAAGCTACCCGAAGTAAAAATTTTTAGATACTTAACATCCCCTATCTTATCAATCGACTTTTTGAATTCATTAAATATATTTTCCTGCGTTGCATTTTTTGCGGCATCGTAAACATAGCCGCACATGGTGCAGCCCTCTCGTCTCCCCCATCTACATCCAATCGTGGGCAGGATTATTACGCCTGCGCTTATAGGGCCGTCCAAAAAGTCTTTTTCCGACCAAAAAACTGCATTCTCCCTGCCCTTATGCTTCAAAAGGCCCTTTCTTCTTATCTCTTTCATAACTTTTGGGTTGAGACAAGCATAGAAAAACTTTGCGGGGCAGTTGGGACTTTTATCATCTGGAAGGCGGTCGTGCCCTCTTATACTCCCCATACATCAACTTTTCAAGGATTACGTCCATCGGCCTTTTGAGAATGGAATCAGAGAGCCAGTATCTTTCAAATATAACTTTTCCCAGGTGCCACATTTTCGATGGTTCGTGCATTTTAATCGTAGGGTGCGGCACCGAATAGAAATTTCCGGAACCATAACCTGCCCTGCCATCGCCGGTTTCAATAAAACATCCCCCCTCTCCAGTATAGTCTATTCTCTCTTCTTTTCCTAAAATTTCATTTGCGATGTTATCTGCCAGAACCTTTGCCTCATAATGGGCGAAAACCCCTGCTTTTGGGAGCATTAGAGGTACGCCGCTCTTCCATTCGCCGGGGATTTTTATTTTGGCAACATCGCCTATAGCGTAAACATCATTAAAATTAGTTTTCAATGTATTTTTATCAGCAGGTATCCAGCCGCCATCGGAAAGCCCGGATTCTATAACGACCTTTGGCGCCTCGTGCGGGGGCACGACTATCAATAAATCATAGCC
>JAZFTU010000040.1:0-2845 GCA_036446855.1 Hydrothermarchaeaceae archaeon (SeqCode)
ACATGGCCGAGGTTTACAGGTGGTTCCTTAGATATTACACCAATGCAGATGCGGAAGATGCCCGGAGGGTTATGAAAGGGGCGTGCTTCGTGGTTCCTGTAACCGAAGATATAGCGGTGGAAGCAGCAGGGATAAAACATAGGAAGAAGTGGGGCCTGGGAGACTCTCTCATATACGCCACGGCAAAACAGGAAAAGGCCGAGATAGTCACAGGAGCTCCAGATTTTAAGGGAATGCAAGGCGTAGTTTTCATAGGCTAGTTCAAAACTTCTAAGCTGACCACAAACCATGTGATAAAGGGGCCCTGCACCATGTCCGCTTCGAACTATCAAAAAATCCAAATAATTGCCATAGCCGTCGCGATCCTGCTGCTTTTGTTCGGGGAGTTTGCCGGGGCCTATTAACGGTGCGCACCGGCTCGCGCTATGACGTTTCAACGGACCGCTACGATCCCGTTTACAGGACGCGAAGTACGGCCACGAATATTTATGATCCGCCTGGGCATCGGTGCCCTTTTGTACGGTCTTAAAAACTCTATCAGAGGGGATGCAAAAAAGGCGGACAGCGGCGCGAAGTTCGCGGTCGGCCTTGCAATTGTTGGCGCAATCATGTTCGTCATAGCATACGGCAATGCCACTGACTGGTGGTTTGACGCAGGGTTTTACGGGACGTTCTTCGGGGGCCTTGTTGCCATATACGCCGGCAATAAGTCACTGGAGTGAAAAATCCCAAAAAACTTTTCCTATTGCCCGCTGCAACCGCCGCAAGTTGAACCGCAAGCGGAATCATCGCAGTCTTCTTTTCCGTCCCACTTTTCTATATCCTCGACCTTGATGTTGAATACCAGGGTCTTCCCGGCCATGGGGCTGTTGAAGTCTAATTCCACGTCCTCTGTAGTTACCTTGGTTATCTTGCCCACGCCGGTCTGGGTATTTAGCATGAGGCCCACTTCAGGGGAAATCTTGGCCTCCTTGAATGCGTCCATCGGCACAGTTTGGACAAGGCTCGAGTCGACATTGCCGTAGGCCTCCTCTGGGGGAATCGTGACCTCCTTTTCCTCGCCCTTTTTCATTCCCCTGAGGGCCCCCTCAAAACCCTTTATAATCTGCCCCGTGCCTAACTTGATGCATAGTGGTTCGTATTTCCTTTCAGGGTTGTAAAACCCGCTCTCTTTTGCCTTCTCCTCTATTGAAGAATCGAAGATTTCACCGTTTTCATAATTCCCTGTGTAGTTTACTGTTACGCTGTCGCCATCGCTTATCACATCATCTGTCATTTTTTTCACCCGATTGATTTTTAGGCACACAGAGAACGCCCCCTTCTAAAAAAGAAGTTGTATATTATTTAATCTATTTTTTCTTCTTTGGTCAGGGTTTATCATCGATGATAAAGCATTGGGCGATTTTAGTGCGAAGCCTTGTGATGGCTTTGAACTAATGTCTATTGAATACTTGTGCCCCTGCATCCAAAATGGCACAAGCTTTGAGTTTCAAGGCTGCTCTAGGATTTGAACATCATTTCCAGAGCCTCAAAAACTTCTCCCTGCTAATCCTCAGATAATCCCTATCATGTGCGTGGATTTCCAATGTTATGGTGCCGTGGTAGACCTTTTTGATATCCTTGACCATCTTTTTCCAGTCGATATTACCAACCCCTATGGGTAGGTGCAGGTCATCTGCTACCCCCATCCCCCCTAAATTATCGTGGGCGTGGACATGGCCCAGTTTATCTTTGAAATTTCGAAGGAAAAGGAAGATCTCGTCTTCCTCGCGGATTCCAAGGTTCGCATGACCGATGTCATAGAGGAGCTTCGCCTCGGGTACCTCACTAAAAATGCGCCGGAAATCCTCAATGCCGAAGGTGAAGAGGTCCAAATTCTCCACGCAGATAACAGTACCATAATCTCTGGCTTCTTTTACAATTTCCCTGATGCCTTTTATGTTGTGACCCAGCTTGTCCCCGAACAGGCCTTTTGGTTTCAGAATATGCAACCCTATTTTTTCAATCTCGAATTTGGAGGCAACTTTAATGACCTTACGGGCTTCCTTCAGGAACGCCTCCTGCACGCCCTCGTAGGGATGGCCTATGTCGAAGAACCAGGGCACGTGAGCAACGGCGAACAGGTCATAGGTGGACAAGAGGTCTCTAATCTCCCTCTCCTTCTCCGCCAGCTTTTCTGATCCTGCTCTTGGCCCCTCTATGGCCAGGTCGACAAAATCAAACCCCATATCTCCAAAGAGCTTTATCTCCTTTGTAACGCTCCTCCCGGGATTGTTCATTGCACCGAGCTTCATGCTTTTTAGTTTACACTCACTGTTAAAAATCTATCTTACCCTAGGACTTAGAGAGCTTTGAGACATATGACGACGGGATTAGGGACTTGACAGTTTTGATTGACTCTCGGGCACGGATTGAGTTCTTCAATGGCTCGAATGGCCAAGGAAGTATTGATTAGAGAAACCTTAAAGAGGTAAGGCCTAAGATAATGCAAATCTGAAGAGGTTGATGGATAAATGAGCTGCCCAATAAAGATCATATCGATTGAAGAGGGGAATAAATATTGGCGGGAACTTAAAAAGGCAAAAAGAATCCGCTATGAAAGAAAGGCAGATATAAATGGGTGCTGCATAAAGCTGATGACCGATCAAATAAACATCATCAATGCCTTTGATGAAAATTTCTTCCACTTGAGCGAGCGCATTAGATCGCACGGTCGAGTCTTGGTCTTTGACGACCCTAACCGGAGGGACTTTTTAGTTGAATACGAGCCTCTGTCAAGATCTGTCTTTCTTTGGAACTGCGACTACTATGGCTACGTCAAGTCCATGGCCCTGGCAGTGGCCGG
>JAZFTU010000041.1:0-8374 GCA_036446855.1 Hydrothermarchaeaceae archaeon (SeqCode)
CACGGGCTATGACCCCTGCAGGCGAGAGCGGATGATCATCATAATATTCCGCAGTGAGAAGTATAATGTCAAAATCACTACCTTTTTTAGCAATCATTATTATATCCTTAGATTATTTTATTTATAATCCGAGGCTGGTGACTAATAGCCTTTCCCTCTAGAAAGTACTCATAGAACGGATATTCAATCTCCTTAAATCCCGGCGTGGGAATCATTTTGTGTATACATAAAAATAGAGGGCCCGAAGGCCCATACGAGGCTTTTATTATAGAAATTGTTGGAGATACAAGGCCCTCAACCTTGCGCCTTTGACCACTTGGCTACCCCCGCAATGGGATAGACTTTATCAATGTTCTAAAATAAAAAAGTAGCTATGAGACAACAGTTCCTGTAACCTTCTCCCCCGAAAGTGCCTTTTTAAGTCGTCCAGGCACTGTAGCGTTGATAATCTGAGAAGGAATATTCTTTTTTGCTAGGGAAATGATTTCTTTTAGCTTGCCCTTCATCCCTCCGGTAACATCGCCCTCCAGGGTTTTTAGGCTTCCTAGGACATCTTCATCTGTGGATTTTATCTTTGGTATCAATTTTGCATCACTGAACTTTTTAGGGTCCTTGTCATAGATTCCGTCAACGTCTGATGCAAAAATAACACGGTCAGCCTTCATCGCTTCTGAAAGAAACGTTGTAATCTGGTCACCTGAAAGGATGCAAAACCCATGGTCCTTATCTACCACGACATCTCCAAAGAGCACTGGAATTGTTCCGAGCTCCAAAAATCTTTTTATAACGCCCATATCTATGCTCTCTATTCTCCCCCCCTTGCATGTAATATTTGCCGAGGGTTGGATAGCTACGACCGGAAGCTTATGCTCGTGGAACGAACCTATGACCAGTCTGCTGAGCTCACTCATGGCCCTTCTCGTACTCACTAATCCCTCAATCTGCTCTTTATTTTTAAATCCGTCCTGGAGCCTGAATTTATTTGCAACAGGATGCCCAAAGGACCCTCCTCCGTGCACAATGACAATCTCTCCTTTAGCACCTTCAAAAATCTCGCCTGCAAGCCTTTTCAATACGCTATCTCTGACACTGAACTCCTTTGACTTGTCGGTTATGAGGCTCCCTCCGAGTTTTATTATTATCATTCAATCCTCGCTCCTTCGGTGGTTATTTCCGACTCAAATGCCATGCATCTGTATTCTTCGATGGCATTTGCAACTTTCTTATGATTTCCAGGAGCGTAGGCAATCATGCACCCCCCGCCTCCTGCACCTGTAAGTTTTGCCCCACTCGCCCCGGCTTCTAGTGAGGCAAATACAAGACTTTCAAGCCTAAGATTGCTAACGCCAAGAGCAGAAAGAAGCCCGTGGTTTACATTCATAAGCTCCCCTATGTCCTCACCCTCCTCTATCACGACTTTTGCCCTGCGGGTGATCTCTCCGATATTTCGTATGATGGGGGTTATGACATCCGGCATTTTGTTCTTCAGCGCCCTGACATTTTCAATAAGCACTTTTGTCGAGCGCTCTATTCCAGTAGCCCCCACAACAAGCGGTATTGATGCATCTATCCTCTGGTACTTTTGTTTTTCAGGCTCGATAAAAAGGATCCCTCCAAATGTGGCTATTAACGTGTCAGTAGGCGATGCTGCACCCTGGACTGAAATCTCAACTTTATGTCCAAGCTTGGCAAGCTCATCATTTGAAATGTTTCTCCCCATCGCCTTGTGCATGGCAAGTATTGTTGCAACCGAAACTGACGCTGAAGACCCAAGGCCAGAGGCGACAGGAATTTCTGATGGGATTTCAATGCTCAGCCCTGATTTTTTACCAATTCGCTCAAAGGAAAGATCAATCGCCTTAACAACGTATGGGAACCATTTTACCGATTTTAATTCATCCAATGGAAAAGAAATGTAATAAGGTGACACATTTGAGTTTATCGTAATATTTCCATCGCTGCGCTTTTCCAAATTTACAAAAGTTCGTTTGCCAATGGCACCTGCAAGTGACGGTTCTCCGTAAACTACGGCATGCTCACCAAATAAAATTATTTTACCGGGTGCTGAGGCGGTTACCATTCTCATTTCCTTAAGGTAATACCTGCATAACCTACAACCTGGCGATAGTCACCGCTCACATCTCCGCTGGTAGAATACTTCAGGAGCTTTGCATCCTTTGCACCAAGTTTTTTTGCAGTGGCAATGCACGTTGCTATTGGCCCGTATCCACAAATGGACATATTATCTTCGTAAACGGTCTGCAAAAATCTCTTATCATCCATATTTAAGATGTGCGAGATCGCTTTATTATCTTTACGTGAAGCAAATTCCCCTGATTCATAATGTGTAAAGTCACTACTGGCAATAACAAGAATGTTCTTTTCTATCTTTGAAATACATCCAGCCATCTCATCTATACTTCCTAATTTTTCCATTTTCATGCAGATTGGCACCATTTTAAAATCAACATATATGTACTGGAGAAACGGCAGCTGAACCTCTAAAGAATGCTCAAATCGGTGGGCCGATTCGTCGATTTCAAGGGTCTGGCAGTCTTTAGATAGGTCGCCTATGAGCTCTTTATCGACTTCAACGACTCCAAGTGGGGTTTCCCAGTCGTCATTTGATAGGGCAGCATGGCTTCCAGAGCCGGTATGGTTTGGAGAGATAATAACAACAGTCTCCGGGGGGTTCTGCTTTGCAAGTTCAAAGTATACGTGTGCTGCAACGGCTCCAGAGTACATGTAGCCTGCATGTGGCACCACGCATCCTACAATATCCCTTTTTTCTCCTGAGTATTTTGGCAGTCTGCCAGGGCCAATGTCCCCTAAAAAACATTCTTGTATCTGCCTTTCCAATCCCTCCCTATCTCCTCTGTAAAATTGTCCGGCTACATGAGGCCTTCTCATCAACTCTCCCCAAAATCCTCCAGGGCGATGAAATCTTCAGGTAGCTTGTCCTTCTCTCTTAGAGTTTCCCTTGTAAGCAGCCAATGTACTATTGTCAGCGCCTTTTTTCCCTTGTTGTTTGTTGGGATTACAATATCCACGCCAGCCGTAGAGTTATCTGTATCACACAGGGCCACAACTGGAATTCCTATCTTGCTTGCTTCCTTTAAAGCCTGTCCATCTCCCCGGGGGTCCGTAACCAGGATTACGTCGGGCTCAATAAAGTCTCTGAGGTTTGGATTTGTGAGAGTTCCTGGAATAAACCTCCCGGCGATGGCTGTCGCGCCCGTAATACTTGCAAAATGTTCTATGGGCTTTTGTCCGTACTGCCTCCTTGCCACTACAAGTATCTTTTCAAGGGGGAATTTTGATAAAAACTTTGCAGCCTCTCTTATTTTACTGTCAGTTTTTTTGACATCCAGAACATAAAGTCCGTCATCACGTACCTTATAGATATATGGCTTCATGTCGGCATTTTTCTGCTGTGTTCCGATATGAATACCTGCGGCCAGATAGTTGTCCAGAGTAGTTAATTGTTCATCCATTTAATCTTCCTCCGCTTAAAGTGGCAGGTGAGCCATTTTTGCCCTCCTTTCAGTAAGCTCTTCACCTATCCTTATAAGCTCGTTTAACTTTGCAATCCTTTCCCCACCTACCGTACCGGTTTTTATTAAAGGACTATTCATCGCAACTGCAAGATGTGCTATTGTACTATCTGTAGTTTCTCCTGAGCGGTGGGAAAATACAGTTGTAAGCTTGTTATCATTTGAAATTTTTATGGCATTGTATGTATCTGTCAGGGTGCCGCACTGGTTGGGTTTTATAAGCACAGCATTCGTGGCATTTTTCTCGATACCTTCCTCTATCCTTTTTGTATTTGTCACATAGAGGTCATCACCGCATATGAGGCATTTTGAACCAACATTCTTTGTTATTTCTGAAAATCCCTCAAAATCGTCCTCTTCTAAGGGATCTTCTACATAATAAAGATTGTATTTTTTTATGATTTCGATCATATACTCAATCTGCTCTTCCTTTGAAAGTTCTTTTCCGCTTTGCCGATATACGTATTTATTTTTGTTATAAAGTTCACTTGCGGCAACATCTAATCCCAACCTAATTTTTATACCTGTGTTTTTGGAGACTTCACCTGCAACTTTTGACAGAAGTTCAAGGGCCTTTTCGTCATCGATATTCAGGCCCCATGCCCCTTCATCTCCTTTTCCGAAGGAATAACCATTCTTTTTTGCCATCACCTGTTTTATTGTGGCATGTACTTGCGAGTTTGCCATTACCGCATCCTCAATCGTTTTTGCTCCCACTGGTATCACTAAAAATTCTTGAATATCGGTCGAGTTGTTTGCATGAGCACCCCCTCCAATAACATTCCCCATAGGGAATGGAATCTCAGTTGAGAAAGTTCCACCGAGGTGCCGATATAGGGATATATCATGGGCGGAGGCAGCAGCTTTGGCATTCGCAAGGGATATTGCCACGGCAATATTTCCTCCGATGTTCGAGAAGCTGTCGGTGCCGTCAATGTCTTTTAGGAGACGGTCAATTACCTCCTGCTCTCCAGCGTCCATACCTATTAATTCTGGAGCCAAGGTCTCTTCAATTTCCAAAAGCGCCTTTTCTATACCGCTCTTGGGATACGCTTTAACTTCATGCGTTCCAGTGCTCGCTCCGCTTGGTGCAGAGCACCTGCCAAACCCGCATAATGTAATAATGTCCACTTCGACGGTCCAGTTTCCCCTGCTGTCCAGCGTTTTCCTGCATCGTATATCCTCAATAACCGTGGGATTCATTTCACCTAGTCCGTCGCTTTTTTCATCGGCATGCTCCTTTTGACTGTTATGGGCACCATGCCTAACTCCAATTCTTTAATTGCTAGAGGGAGGGGCTCTGAAAAATTTTCCGATGTTTTTATCAATGTTGGGGCCCCCATAGACAGCTGCAGGGCTCTTGCACCAATTATTCTTGCTTTTTCATATCTTGTTAACTCCACTTTGTTACCTCCAATTATAATTTTGAGGGAACGTATGCGCAGGAACTGATTGTATGGAAAGCTTTTGAATCAGCCCGAAGCGCTGACAGATGGGGCTGCCGAGATTCGAACTCGGGTCACCAGCTCCCCGAGCTGGAAGGATGGACCAAGCTACCCTACAGCCCCTTGTTTTCAAATTGAATTACCTCATCTATGAAATCTGCTTGGCTTATTATCATCCTTCTGCAACAATATCTTTCTACTCCAAGTGAATCCAGTGCTGTTTTTGAATCCTCCTTTTTTGTCATCTCTTTAAATTTTTCATATTTATCTGCAATCACTGCACCACAACTAAAGCATCTGACTGGAATTATCATTTTTTTCACCTGTAAGACTTTTGCTTTTTGCTCCTTGCCCCTTTCCCTCCAACCTTTTTGGTTTCTTTTCGCCTGTGGTCCCCCTTGATTATAGTTCTATCATACTCAAAGAACTTCTCCTGGAGTTCAGAGCTTCCGGAAAATTCTAAGAGGGCCTTTCCTATTGCAATTCTTGCGGCTTCCGCCTGCCCCATAAAGCCCCCTCCGCTTACGTTTACATCAATGTCAACCTTTTTTGCCACGCTTTCTGCAATCATGAGGGGTTCCATAATCTTAATTTTTGACATATCTGGCTCTAGTATTTCCAGAGCTTTCTTGTTAATCCTTACGTTCCCGTTTCCTTCTCTTAGAGTTGCCCGTGCAATCGCGGTTTTTCTTTTTCCCGAAGTCTGGATTATTTTCAATAGGTCACCTCAAATTTTGGCACCGAGTAGTGAGCTCAAATCCTTAAGCTTTGTGTATTTAGGAATCTTCAGTGTGGTGATATCCTTTATATCTATTTCTGTTGCCTGCTTTCCCTCAAACTCAGCAGGAACGCCAATATACACCCTGAGTCTTTTCATCGCATCTCTGCCCTTCGCCTTTTTGTAAGGGAGCATCCCTCTAACAGCCCTTAGTATAATGCCCTCTGGCCTCCTTGGGAAGAACGGGCCGTGCCTTGCCGGATTTACTATACTCTTCCTATGCCTTCTGTTAAGATATTTGTCAAACACGTTTCTCTTGTCGCCAGAGATTATACACTCCTCGGCGTGTATGACCGTGATTTTTTCACCTTTGAGGAGTTCTCCTGCAATATATGAGGCCATCCTCCCCATCAGTAGTCCGCTTGCGTTTATTATCTTCACTGTATCATTACTCCATAATCTTAATGCCTGTACCCTCTGGGACTTCCTTCATAAGCTCTTTTATGTCCATATATTTTCCGCCCGCAGATTTCAGCTTCTCTTTTGCCTGGCTGGAGAACCCGAAGGCTCCCACAGTTACGGGATGGCCTATGATGCCTGAACCCAGCACCTTTCCCGGCACGATTACTGTGTCGTTTTTCTTGGTAAACCGGGCAATTCTGCTTATATTTACCTCTGCCCTCCTTGAAGACCGAAGCATTCTTTTTGCTACATCTCTCCATATTGGGGCGTCTTTTTCATACGTCTTAAGCGTAAGTTCTTTTATTAATTCCAGCATCACTGGATTTGTTGATCTGCTCTTTTTCATTTTATTTTCCTCATTGCGAGTGAAATATCAGATAGTTCCCGAGATTTATAAATATTGTGTAACCGAAAAGTTTATAACTGCATCGCATGGCAGTATGGGAATCGGGGAACAACATGATACCAAGTACAATACATTTCGATTGGAACAGCAAGCCCAAGTGTATCAGATGTGGAACGCAGGTTGCATCTGACAGGGACTTTTGTTCAAAGGACTGCGAGGACATTTTCCTAACGCCCTAATAACTGGCTTTTGGAATTTTAACTTTAAGCTCCTTTTTATTCTTTCCCAGCTACTTTCACTGTGCCCTGTTAAATTTTCAAAAGTGGGCCCGCCCGCAACCCTTTTAGAATAAGTGTTAACGGAAAAATGGAGCACGACCGAAGGGAGTGCAGGTTTTTTGGGTGAAGACACGCAGCCTTTTTGCTTATGCAAAAACCCTTGGAAAAAAGGAGCTTCGAATGAAGTGAGAAGCGGGTTTTTTGGGTGAAGACCTTTTTACATAGTAAGTACGGTATAGACAGATAATTATAAAAAGGAATCACACAATATTATCCCGAGGTGATAATATGGCAAGTTATTCAGATCTCACAAGAGACAAACGCCTTGGCACATGGATAAAATCGTTTAACAGCAAATCAACCACAGAGACCTACCTTTCAGGATGGAATAAATATCTTGAGTACCACAGTGAGGCTAATGGTGGACCGACGACACCAACGCAGCTTTTAAATGTTGCTATAAAGGATAAAAAGAAGCCCATTGAGAATAGAGGGGCCATAGAAGAGGACATTAACGGTTTTGTGCAATGGGCATTAAAAAAACAAATTGCACCTGGCAGTGTCCGGCAGTATATTACGGCGCTTAGAAGTTTCTATGATTTTTATGGTTATCCACTAATTAGAAAGAAATTAAAAATACCGAAGAACGTCAAGAAGGCCACAGTCAAACCGGAAAATATCAAGATAGAATATAGGCCGAAGCAGGTAAAAAAGCTATTAGATGTCACGAAGTCTCTAAGGGACAAAGCCGTAGAACTTGGTATTTTTCAGAGTGGTATGGATGCCTCAACGATTGCGAGTCTCAACTACAGTCATATTAAAGAAGAGTTAGAGGCAGGCACTATGCCTTTGATGGTAAAGTTAGTAAGACCAAAAGAAGGCATACTTTACAGGACGTTTTTGGGCAATGACGCGGTAGGGGCTATAAAATTATACTTAAATGAGAGAAAGAGTAGGGGAGATAAGATAGATTATAACACGCCATTATTTACCAGCGAAGGGACACACATCAATAAACAAAAAAGAATGACAACAAAGAATTTTCAAGATAACCTCAGAAACTATACGATTAAGGCAGGACTTATATCAAAGGAAAGACTTGAGGCAGCGGACTTTAATCCGGCCCGCCCCCACGCGCTGAGGGCTGGATTTTCTACAATCCTAAAACTCAATGGTGTGAACCAGGACGTTGTAGATGGATTTTTGGGGCATACTGACAGATACAAAGATGCATATACACTGGCCACAGATGATGAGTTACGAAAGATATATAGTAGCATTGAGGAAGCACTTTCAGTTGTTGGTGTAAGTAGTGGAATAAGCGAAATTGAAGGGAAACTAAAAAAAGAAATAGAAAAACAGAATCTTTTTATCAGGGGTCTCACCGGACGAGTGCAAACGCTTGAAACTACATTGACTGAAATTTCAGAAAATTATTCAGATCTATTTGAGTGGATTGCTGAAAGCGGAACTTTTGAAGATTGGAAAAAACATGCCCGAGAATTTACACAGAAAAATAGACGATTTAATTAGATTATTCCAACCTATTTGAAAATCTCACAGCTGGAGAT
>JAZFTU010000042.1:0-8928 GCA_036446855.1 Hydrothermarchaeaceae archaeon (SeqCode)
TTCTCGGCCGCCGCCTTTTCTGCCCGGACCTTCTCCTCCGTCTGGTCTCTTGTGCCCAGCTCTTTTAGTTTTTCTGTCCGCTCGGTAATGGTTTCCTGGAACTTTGTGCCCTCTGATGCAGATATCCAAGTAAGCTTGAACCTTTCCGGGTCAATGCCTTTTTCATCCATTTTCCTCCGGATTAATTTCTCTCTTTTCTCCATGTGCTCGTTTCCGGAGATGTAATGGCAGTCGCCTATATGACAGCCTGCAACCAAAACCATTCCCGCGCCTTTGTCAAATGCGTACTCGACATATTTTTTGTCAACTCTTCCCGTGCACATGACCCTAAGAACCCTAAGGTTAGTTGGGTACTGCATCCTGGAAACACCGGCCGTATCAGCACCGCCATATGAGCACCAGTTGCACAGTATGCCTAAAATTTTATCTTCTGGATTGTCCTCAAGCGCTGCAGCTATCTGCGACATGATTTGCACATCTGTGAAGTGCTTCATATCTATGGAATCCTTTGGACAGTCCGCAGCACATGTGCCGCATCCCTTGCACAGGGCATCGGTTAGCTTTGACTTCTTTATTGGCTTTCCGTCGTCCTTTTTTCCTACTTCGACAAGCTCCCATGCACCGTAGGGACATTTTCTCACGCAGATGCCGCACCCTATGCACGTTTCCTCAATGTGTGATGCAATATCTCCTCCAAGGGTTATCTCCCCTGCAATCATTGGGATGGCAGCTGCCGCTGCCGCACCTCTTGCCTGGGCCACTGATGCTGGAATGTCCTTTGGTCCCTGGCATGCCCCTAGCAAGAATATGCCAGCTGTGGGTGTGTCGATAGGTGCAAGCTTTGGGTGTTTTTCCAAAAAGAAGCCGTCTCCCGTCCTTGAAATATTTAGTATTTGTGCAACCGAGTGAGCGTCATTTTTTGGTACCATGCCTGTCGAAAGGACAAGGAGGTCCAGCTCAGTTTGGTCAATCGTGCCTGCAAGTGTATTCTCTCCGGTCAATATAAGATTTCCAGTATTCTTATCTTCCCTAATGTCTGCAGGTTTTCCACGTATGAATTTTACACCTGCCTTTCTTGTACTTGTATACATCTCTTCAAAGCCCTTTCCAGTGGGCCTCAGGTCAATGTAATATATGATTACGTCCCACTCAGGGTGCTTCTCCTTTAGCATTGCTGCAAGCTTCAAGGTATATGTGCAGCATACTCCGCCAGAGCAGTATGAAGCTTCGCCACGGTCTCTTGTGCCTATACACAGGATAAATCCGATTCTCTCAGGGTCTTTGCCATCCGATGGCCGTATTACGTGGCCAAGGGTTGGTCCTGAAGCGTTCATCAGGCGTTCAAGCTCAAGTGCGGTTATTACATTTGGATAATCCATGTAGTGATAATCGTTCTTTTCAGCAGGGTCGTAGATGTCATATCCTGTTGACACAAGGATCGTGCCGACATCAAGTACCATCTCTTCCTCTTCGTCGTCCTTTTTTATGGCATTCTTTCCACAGACTATCTCGCAAAGCCCGCAGTCGATGCAGTGCTCCATGTCAATTGTTGCCTTGTTTGGCACTACCTGCGGGAACTGCTGGTATATTGCCCCCCTTGGGCCAAATCCCAGGTCAAACTCGTTTGGGACAGTTACGGGACATACCTCATAGCAGATGCCGCAGCCATTACATTCTTTTACATCAACATACCTTGGCTTTTTTACAATCGTTGCCTGGAAGTTTCCAATAAATCCATCGACTTTTTTCAATTCGTGATATGTCAAAAGTTCGATGTTTTCGTGCTTGCCTACATCGCTCATCATCGGCCCTTCTATACAAATCGAGCAGTCGAGTGTTGGAAACGTTTTGTCAAGCTGTGCCATTATACCACCGACACTGGGCTCTCTTTCAACGAGGTAAACTTTAAAGCCCATGTCGGCGAGGTCGAGTGCCGCCCTCATGCCAGCAACGCCCCCTCCCAGAACAAGAGAAGATTTCGTGACAGATACTCTAGATGATGGCAAAGCCTCCAAGAGGCTGGCTTTGGCAACAGCCATTTTTACCTGGTCACCCGCCTTTTCAGTGGCCTTTTCATGCTCTTTTGAGTGGACCCATGAGCAGTGCTCCCTTATGTTTGCCATCTCGAACTGAAACTGGTTAAGTCCCCCTTCCTCAACAGCCCTTCTGAATGTGGGCTCGTGGAGCCTGGGAGAACAGGAAGCTACCACGACGCGAGTCAGGTTATGCGCCTTTATCTTCTTTTTTATGTCCTCCTGGCCAGAATCAGAACAGGTATATGTATTTACTTGCGTGTGCACCACATTTGGAAGGGATTTTACCTCTTCAGCTACCTTATCACAATCTACCACTGAGGCAATGTTAAGTCCACATTTACAAACGAATACTCCCACCCTCGGTTCTTCTTCCGCCTTTTTTTCTTCTGCCAAATTACTTACCTCCTAGGGGATTTGGACCCACTTCTTTTAGGGTCTCTGTAAATTCTGTTATCATATTAGCAAATTTTGCACCTTCGCTTGCGGAAACCCACTCCAGGCGAAAGCGCCTCGTATCTATACCAACTGCATCCAGCAATTTAGAGGTCATCTTTACCTTTTTTTCGGCCTCCAGATTCCCTTCTCTATAGTGACAGTCTCCTGGGTGACATCCACAAACTATAATGCCATCTATCCCCCTCTCAAACGCTTTTAAAATGAATTCGGGATCGAATCTGCCTGAGCACATGGTCCGGATTATTCTTATCGTTGCTGGATACTGCCTCCTGCCTATCCCTGCCAGGTCGGCTCCTGCGTAGGAGCACCAGTTGCATGCAAAGACCAGTGCCTTGGGTTCATATTCCATCTTTAGGGGCCTCCATCAATTCATCTATCATGGCGAGTATCTGCGCCTTCTCAAAGTGACTTGCAGTTATTGCAGAGTTTGGACACACCGAGGCACAGGTGCCGCATCCCTTGCACAGGGTATCGTTTATGCTAGATTTATGTTCTCCCGTGTCTTTTTTAACAATTGAGATTGCACCAAGTGGACAGACTTCCTCACACCGACCGCAGGCCATGCAAAGCTCTTCGTCCACTATTGCAGCCGTTGCCTCAGTCTCTATGACGCCTTTTGACAGCATGGAACACGCTTTTGAGGCAGCTCCAGATGCCTGAGCAATGATGCCAGACGGTTCTTTTGGGCTCTGGCATGATCCACAGAGAAATATACCATCCGGCATAAACTCAAAAGGCCTTAACTTTGCATGTGCTTCCATGAAAAAGCCGTCAGGGCTTCTTGGCACCTTCAAAATCTTCTGTAACTCATCAATACCCTTTGAGGGGATGTGAGGTGTCGCTAAAATGACCTTGTCGGCCATTATTTCCAGATTGCTTCCAAGCGAAACATCGTAAACCGTTGCTTTGAGTAGTCCATCTTCCCCGACAACTTCCGGTGGTCTGTCGGGCACATATCTCACAAATTTGACGCCATATTCCTCTGCGGCCTCCCTGTAAGAATCCTCATACTTTCCAAAAGTCATCATATCCCTGAAGAGAATAATCACATCCCCCTCTGGATTTAGCTTCTTTAGGTTTATGGCGTTTTTAACCGCGTCTATGCAGCAGGTCCTGGAGCATGATGGCCGGGTCTCATCTCTTGCGCCGACGCACAGTATCATAACCGCCGTATCAAATGAAAAAGATTCTTTTAGTCTTTTTTCAAGCTCAAATTGGGTCAAAACGTTCCTGTTTTGCCCGTACAGGTATTTTCCATGCGGTTCCAGCACGTCACTTCCTGTTGCGACAATGATTGCGCCAGTCTTATGGGTGGTGGTGGTGCCATTCTTTCGCACGGTAAGTTCGAAGTCCCCCGTAAATCCATCGAGATTTGTGACAGTTGCCTTTAGATGGGTATCTATGTTAGAGTGATTTTTGACTGCATCCATTAACGGGCCGATGACACTTTCCGGGTCCTTGGCTGAGAGGAAAACCGAGTTTAAATCGCGGGTATAACCTCCGAGTGCTTCGTTTCTCTCTATCAGGTTCACATTAAAACCCTGATTTGCGATTTCTATGGCGGCGGTCATGCCTGCAAGTCCCCCGCCAATTACAGTAGCCGATTTATCTGCGGCAAATGTCCGGGTTTTCTGGGTTTTCAACAGTGCAGACCTTGCCACTGCCATCCTTATCAAATCATTCGCCTTTTTCGTCGCTTTCTTTGGCTCTTTGCTGTGTACCCACGAGCAGTGCTCCCGGATGTTCGCCATATCAAAGAGATATGGATTAAGGCCCGCCTCCCTGCAGGTTTCCCTGAATAGCGATTCGTGGGTTCGGGGAGTGCACGAAGCGATAACTAGCCGGTTCAGGTCTTTTTCTTTTATGATATCCTTTATGCGGTCTTGTGTGTCATCCGAGCACGTGTACATGATGTTCTTTGCATAGACAACTCCTTCCAAGGTTTTTGCATATTCTGTCACAGATTTCACGTCAACGACACTTGAAATATTTAGACCGCAGCTGCAGATAAGAACGCCTATTCTTGGTTCATTTGCCAATTCTTTCTCAGGAACTTCCTCCCGTGCCACCGTTAGAGAATCTTTCGAGTCCACAAGAAGCGACCCTGCCCTTACTGCGGCTCCACTCGCCTGTCCAATCGAATCCGGGATGTCTTTTGGGCCCTTGCACGTCCCGGCTATAAATATTCCAGGTTTTATAGTATCAAACGGGGTTTCCTCTGAAATCTCCTTAAAATATTCGTATCTATCAAGGGGTATTCCCAACATTTTCGCTAACTTTTGTGATCCGGCAGGCGGTTTTAATGCGGGTGCGAGGACAACCAAATCCACTTCATCTTCCCTAACTTTGCAGGTCAATGGATCGTCATAGCAAATGGTCAGGTTTTTGGTTTTATGGTCTTCTCGTATCTGGGACGGTTTTGCCCTGACATAATTGACATCATATTCTTCCTTTGACCTGTTGACATACTCCTGGGACTCCTTTCCAAATGTCCTTAAATCCATATAGTACACAGTGGATTTTAGCCCAGGCAAATGCTCTACTGCTAGCATAGCCTCCTTGGTACTTGCCATGCAGCAGATTTGCGAGCAGTACGAACAGTGCCTGACATCTCTTGAGCCGACACACTGGATAAAGGCAATCTTCTTGGGCTCTGTTCCGTCTGATGGTCTTATTACGTGCCCTCCTGTCGGCCCGGATGCAGATAGAATACGTTCGAACTGCAAATTTGAAACAACATTTTGATGTCTACCCAGCCCATATTCCTCAAGTGCTGAAGAGTCGAAGAGGTCATATCCTGTCGAGACTATTATGGAGCCGACATCCACGGTTATCTCACTTTCCTCCATATCGTAGTCAACAGCTCCTGGCCCACAGACTATCTTGCAAAGGCCGCAGTTGACGCAGTACTCTTTGTCGATAGTGTAAATCAATGGCACGGCTTGAGGGAAGGAAATATATACTGCCTTTTTAGCACCAATGCCCTCATCGAATTCGTTTGGAATCTTTATCGGGCAGACCTCGGCACAAAGGCCGCATCCGTTGCACTTTTTCTCGCTAATATATCGCGGATGCCTCTTGATTGTAATTTTAAAATTGCCCTCATCGCCCTTAACCGAAACCACCTCTGAATACATAAGGAGATTGATGTTTGGGTGTTTTGATACCTCTATCATCTTTGGGGCAAGTGTGCACAAAGAGCAGTCATTTGTGGGAAATGTCTTGTCGAGCTGGGCCATTTTGCCGCCTATGCTCGGCTGCTTCTCTACCATATACACCTTAAACCCATTCTCTGCAAGGTCGAGTGCTGCCTGCATTCCCGAAATTCCAGCGCCTATTACGAGTGCTGCTCCTGTCTTTTCCATTCTTCCTTCTCAATCGTACTCAGGTACGTATTTGCCTCCTTCTTTTCTCGCCTCGGAAGTTACTGCAAATTTCTTCTTTTTTAGTCCCACGTTTCTCTTTATTCCTTCCATGTTCACCTCATCCTTTGTCTCGAGATATCCACGCTTTATTGCGTTTTCCAAAAGCTTCTCTCCCTTCTCTGACCGCACAACAACCGTGGACCAACCGTCCTCTGTTCCGACCGAACCCACGCTAATGTCCGAAAACTCCGAGGTAAAATTTATGCAGAGGTTGCATGCCTCTGGAACGCAGTCGTTGAACGCCTTTACAGGCTTTTGGTCCGTTGTGCCGTCCTTTCTTGTGATTATAAATTTTCCACGGTTGATGTCGGTTTTTACTATGTCCTCCATCTCTGTTCCGAACTCTCTTTTGACGGCATTTTTAAAAGATTTGTAAGGGAAGTTTTCAAAGCAAAAAAGTCCTATCAAGGTAAAATCCAATGGGGTGTCTGACTCCTTTGTCTTTTCAAGAACGTCTTTTAAGAGGGATGTAATTGCCCTCCTTGCACCGAGAGTCTGGCATCCCGTCCCAACAAGCGCAATCTTTCGAAATTTTCTAAGTGACTTTCCAAACTTCATCGTGGAGGGCGCCCTGGCATATTTTGTCCCGGCCCCCTCCAATATCTCCTCCTTTGTGGTCGCAATGCCTGCGCTTGTGACCCAATCTCCCCTGCGGTTAGCAACTATAGCGCCGTCTATAAACTTTGCATCAAGTGCTGCCGAAAGTATGGAAGTTACGGCGCCTCCGTCCTGCGCCTTTTCGAGAATTTCCTTCTTTTTTGACCTTGCGGCAACGATTTTTATAAAAACCCCCAAATCCTCGTCCTTCCTCACCTCGCCGAATGACTCCTTTTCCAGTTCGGATATAGAAAATGATACCATCGGGCATACATCGTAGCATGTGCCCTCATTGTTGCACTTTACGGCACCGATTTCCATGTTGCATTCCTTAACAAGTTCGGCCTGGCCGTTCTCGTCCATTTCTATTCTTTCACAAAAAGCAGCGCATGTGCTGCATCCAGAGCAGATGCCCTGGTCTATTACAAGCTTCTTTAGCTCGGTATAGCCTTTGCTTTTCTTCATCAAGGGTACAAATGTTTCAATATCCATTTTCATCACTACTCCTTTCCATTCGAATCAATTTTAATCTCTTTTATGTTTTCTGAAATTAATGTGGCAAAATCTATAATTTTGATATCATATTCTGGCGCAGACTTATCGTTCTGCAGGCACTTTAAGTGTATCTGGCATTTCGGACAGGGAGTTACCAGCACCTCGGCGCCAGTGTCTACTGCGTCCCTCATCTTCATTTGCCTTATCTTTTTGTTTTCGTCATCGCAGTTCACAAATGCAGAAATGCCACAGCAGAGAGACTCTTCCTTCGTTTTGGACATCTCAATTACCTCAAAACCTGCCTTTTTTAAAAGGTCCCTTGGCGCATCATATACTCCCATGTGCCTCCCAAGCCTGCATGAGTCGTGAAATGTTACCTTCTTTGTGCCGCTTGGCTTGATTTCGACTGCCTTTTCTGCAATAAACTCGGATATGTGCTTCACGTTAAGTTCGATTCCCATCTGCTTTTTATAATCTATGGCCAGGGTTCTGTAGCACTCGGCACAGGATGTTACGATAGTCCGGTATTTCTTCAGGATACCTGCGTTTTGCCTTGCAAACTCCTCGAAAATCCCGGTCTGTCCACGCCAGAACTGGTCGTGGCCGCAGCACTTCTCCTCGTCCAGAACAGCCGGCGTGATTCCGACTGCATTTAAGAGCCTTATTGTGCTGTCTGCTATGTCCATGCCCTCAAAACCGACATCGTCTTTAAATATGATGTCCAGGTAGGTCACGCAGCCCATGAAGAACAAAACGTCGCTGTTGTCATCGATTTTTACGTCCTCTGCGAGGAACTTTTTCTTTCGGGGCTTTATCTTTTCATTTTTCAGGATGTTGTAAAATTCCGTCCCCAGGGTGTTATCGTGGGCCACCTTGCAGTTTGAGGTCTTCCCGTTTTTCCTCAACTCCCTTACCATGTCAAGAAAATCGACATTCATGGGGCATTTGTCCTCGCAGGCCCCGCAAGTAAGGCAGTCCCAGCTATCCCCCGATTCAAGCTCGCGCTCCTCGTGCCCCGTTATCACCTCGTGTACCATCTTCCTTGGAAGAAAGCCCGGCTTTACCAGGGCCTTGGGGCAAGCGCCGGAGCAAATGCCGCACTGATAGCATGATTTTACAAAATTTTCTAGACTCATCCGTACTCTTGCTCCCATGAATTCATTTATCCCAAAATAAGTTATTTGACATTATAAATAATTATAGATTATTTGTTCTCGTTTTGGAGTTTATTCTACTAAGATTTAAATCCTTTAAAAAGACTTATGATAGAATATAATTAGAGAGGTTAAGTTTATATGTTAAAAACGAGGAAGAATAAAAGAGGAAGAAAGTTCTAGTATTATAATCTAGGAGGCCGTGGAGTTGCGAGGAAATAATAGTTTACTTGCCTGTTTGGCGTTTTTAATAGCGCTGAGCGGTAGCGTGGGCGCAATTACCGTTGACAGCTGTGAAACTTTAAGCATAGCTAATGAGACATATAATCTAAACACAGATATTAACTCAAGCGGAACCTGTTTAACCATCGGAGCAAGCGACGTCATTTTAGATTGCCAGGAAAATAGTATCACCGGTGAAAATGCTTCTGGTTCATACGGAATATCTGCAAATGGAAAATCCAACGTCACGATAAAAAACTGTAACATAAGGGATTATCAATATGGAATCTACCTCGACTCTTCCAACTCCAGTACTCTAGAAAACAACACCGCTAGCTCGAACGCCCGATGGGGAATCATCCTCGACTCCTCCAGTTTCAATTCTTTGACCAACAATACCGCACACTCAAACGGCTACGATGGAATTTTACTCGATACCTCCAGCAATAATAATACTTTAACTAACAACAATGCAAGCTCGAACGTATGGTTTGGAATCTACCTCGACACTTCTAGCGAATTCAATACATTAGACGATAATAC
>JAZFTU010000043.1:0-3654 GCA_036446855.1 Hydrothermarchaeaceae archaeon (SeqCode)
GATTTTTTCATCCATTTTTCAACTTCATCAAATTTTACAGCCTTTCCATTCAGAATCTTTGCAATTTTCTGCCCTCTGGAATAGGTCCTGTTTGCCACAATAAGAGACTTTATCTTGTGATCGCCAAGGGCTTTTGCCGTAAGAGACCCTACCTCCCCTGCACCTATCAACATCACGGTCTTTCCGTTCAGAGTGCCAAAAATCGACTCTGCAAGTTCAACTGCCGCACTTCCGATGGATACAGCTCCTTCGTTTATTTTAGTTTCAGTCCTCGCCCTCTGCCCCACGTGCAGCGCCTTTGTAATTATGTTTTTTAGGAAAGGGCCGAGGGTGTTTGCGCTTGCAGCAAGGTGGTATGATTCTCTGACCTGACCGAGCACCTGATCTTCCCCCACTATCATTGATTCGAGTCCAGACGTTAGCCTCAAAAGATGATATAAAGCGTCTATGTGAAACTCTGACTCTATTACATCGTGCATCATCTTTGAACTGTTTATAATGTGGTCCATGAGCTTTTCTGGAGGGATGTCTGGAGGAATATGTTGTGACTCTTTCATCCTTGCAATCGTAACTTCCATTACATAGTCGATTATATCGTGATAGGCAAGGTCAACGTCTTCTGCTGCTGCAAATATCTCCACCCTGTTGCACGTCTGTATTATCACGCACTCCTTGACCGATGGCAGATTGCATATTTCTATCAAGGTCTTTTTTAAATCAGGAAAAGAAAATGTCTCAAGCGTTTGAACGTCTGCCTTTTTGTGAGTAACTCTAATGTTTATCGTATGCATTTATCATTGTCTCCAAAATTCTTTTTGCGCCATTTACGTCTCCATTTTTCATTTTTTCTATGATATCGCTTCTATTTATAAGCTCCCGCAGGAACTTCTCCCGCCTATTTTGGTTTTTAATGGTTTTCTTTAGTTTTTCTCGTGCGAATTCTTCTATATCAATTAAATACTGGTCCTCGCTTAAAAGCACCCTTTTAATTCTCTTTTTTATACTCTTGGCAACGGCAGGACTTTTTCCGCCTGTGGATATCGAAACCGTTACATCTCCGGTCCTGATGGTTGCAGGGATTATAAAGTCACTTGCCACATCGGCCCTGTTTACAATTTTTTTGAGCATTCTTGCCTCTTTTTCCAGCCTGTCGTTTAACCTGGTGTCATCGGTCGCGATAAGTACGATGTCGCTATTTTCGATGAAACCTGAGCCCTTTTTTATCTCTCTTTTCACGAGTTTTAGGTCGGCCACCTTACGCCTTTTAAGACCCGGATGAAAATCCCTGCTGACTACAGTCACTTTGGCTCCTGCATCTAATAGCTTCATAACCCTTCTGTTTGCTATCTTCCCGCCCCCAAATACGACTGCCCTTTTGCCCGTGAGGTCAAGCAATACGGGAAACAAATTTTCCGTTCTCCATGATTTTTGTCTCATCAAGCCAGATATCCGGCCTTGTAATTATGCCGTCAAGGTGAACGTCGGCTTTCGTAATTCCGCCAAAGTTGTGATTGTCGCCGAGCGCAACATGAGCGGTGCCCATGACTTTTTCGTCTTCAAGCACAGTTCCGATAAGTTTTGCTTTCGGGTTGGTGCCGATGCCCACCTCTGCTATATTATCTTCGCTTTTTAACATCTTCCTTAATTTCCCTCTGTCGCCTTCTATTTTTACGGCCTTTCCACCCTTTACTGTAATTTTTATTGGCCTTCCCAAAACCCCGATTCCCGCAAAAGATCCATCAAAAATCAATGTCCCTTCAGAGCTTCCTTCAAGTGGGGCTATAAAGCCTTCCCCTGCAGGCAAGTTTCCAAATGCCCCCCTTTTTTTTAAAATCCCAGTATCTGCTTCTCCCTCCCGGCCGGTGAGGTCTGCGGTAAAGTCGCTACCAAGCAGAGTCTTAATCCTAACAACCGAGGCTTTCGAAAGCATCCCAGAAACCCTCTCAGTAATCCTCTTTACGCGCTCGTAATCTGCTGTGAGGGCTCCCCTTTTGAACATCCCTTTTGTTATCCCCGGCATGGATGCGATTCTTGCCCCTGCACTACAGGCCTCTTTTCTTGCGTCCGTATGGGAAAGTGACATCTTCGTTGGAATAATTACAACGTCAGAGGTTTTCATTGCACTAGAGATGGCAGGCGGAGGTTCTTCTGCGTGACGCTTGCGCGGCCTCATTTTAAATAGTAGCACCTCATCGCTGAGCCTCCTTGCCTCTTTTTCTATCTCGCCTGCAATGCCCGCTTTGCTATCGTCGGTTACAATCAGGACAGTTTCATGCTTTTTAATATCCAGGCTCGTTTTGAGGAACTTCATTTTTCTTTTTCTAACGGGTTTTTATGCTTTCGCCAATCTTGGTAAATACCATTTCAAGCTGACTCTCTTCAGTTTCTGGAGGCCACGTTTCAAGTTCCATTCTGCGCCCGGGATATTTAATCTTAATTCTGCCAATCGAATTATGGTAGATTATTAAAAGAATTAGTATTAAAAGCAGCTTTATTGCCAGCCTCTCAAAAGATTCTAGTCCAATTTTTCCAGAAAATAGGGACTGGTAAGTAATAAAAAGCCCTAGAATTACAAAAAACATTGCCAGGTATAAAGGAAGCCGCAGGAGTATATAATTCAAGTTTACTTGAAAATTTCCATTTTTTTGAGGGGATTCTTGCAGAGCGAATGCATCCAAGATACGTGCTGATATGGATTTTTTCTCTGAATCTTCAATGTTTCTTAAAAGTTTTTGGGCAGGGACATGGGAAGATTCTAACTCGATTGCATTTTGAAGCTCTTTTTTGGCATGTTCGTTATATCCCTGGTCGAAGAGGAGCTTTCCGAGATTATAGTGGGCTTTTTCGTCATTTTGGTTTATATCAAGCACCCTCCTAAATTCTGCTTCGGCCTCCTCTGTCCCACCTGCACCTGCTAACATGACGCCCAGATTGCCATGGGCCGGCGCATGACCAAAGTCCAATTCGATGGCTTTTTTGTATTCTCTCTCTGCATCTTTTTTGCGGCCCATCTTTGCAAGGAGAATTCCCAGATTATAATGGGCTGATGTATTTTGGGGGCACAATTCTATGGCCTTTCTATATTCTCTCTCTGCCTCCTCTGCGAGTCCAGAAAATTCATGGAGAATTCCGAGATTGTAATGGGCTATTGTATTTTGGAGGCCCAGTTCTATGGATTTTTTATATTCTGCTTTTGCCTCTTCTATGCGCCCTGAATCTTTAAGCAGAACGCCGAGGTTACTATGGGCCGGGGCATCCTCCGGTTTTAATTTTATAGCCTTTTTAAATTCCCTCTCTGCCTCTTCTATGCGCCCTGAATCTTTTAGCAGAGCGCCGAGGCTACTATGGGCCGTAGCGTCTTTGGGAGTTAATTCGACAGCTTTTCTGTATTCTGCCTCTGCCTCAATTGTATGTCCCGTAACTGCCAGAAGAATACCGAGATTATAATGAGCTTTTGAGTTTTTTGGATCTAATTCTATTGTTTTTCTGTATTCTCCCTCTGCCTCCTCTGCTCGTCCAATGTCCTCAAGTAGAACGCCGAGGTTATTGTGGGCTTTAGCATGTCCGGGGTCCAGTTCTATTGATTTTCTGTATTCAGCTTCAGCCTCCCCGGTGCGACCCGTTTCTACCAGAAGAATACCGAGATTATAATGG
>JAZFTU010000044.1:0-2524 GCA_036446855.1 Hydrothermarchaeaceae archaeon (SeqCode)
CAGGAGAGGCGCGAGGACGCGTTCGCTGGCCTTGTAGAACTTGGCTACCGGAAGAGATGCAATCTCCTCCCAAACAGGATAATAGGAGCCGTGAATCGTATTTACAGATTTGGCCCCGTGTCTTCTGGCAAGGTAGGCAGAAAGAAGGCCGGAGGTATAGATGTGGCCGTGGTATATGTCGAATCCGCCTAGCTTTTCCCTAAGCCCGATAAAAGGGAACAATAGCTGCCTTACAAACTTGAGGTTTACCGGGTCGTAAGTCCTTTTCATAAGATCCGCAAAGTCGGCAGATATTATTTTTATGCCGTCTATCTCTGCACTTGTATCCTCGGCCTTTCCGGCGCCTGTAAGAATAGTTACTTCGTGCCCGAGATAAGAGAGGTGCTTTGATAGTTCAAGTATGGCAACGTCTATTCCGGAGTATACCTTCTCTCCATCGAGGGGACCGAGCTCATAAATCTGCAATATTTTCATTTTTCCATTTCCCGGCAATCTCCGCAAAGGTGAGTATTTCGGTGAATTCCTTTAAATTTCTGATTACCTTATCCAGGAGCTCCATGCTTGTTTTCACCTCGTATGAGGGATGAAAGTAAAATGTGAAAAATCGCCTTTTTATAAGTTCTTGCATGTATGCGTCAAATATTCTGCCCTCGCCCAGGCCTTCTGCGATAAACTCCCCAATCGATTTTATGCATACCGGGACTTGCAGAGTGTTAAATCTTTCCCCCATCAGCGTTGGATAAAATGGCTCATCACCGATAAAGTCGCTGGAGTAATCAAAGCCCGCCCCGTCTATCTTTCGGAGAATTTTATTATTCACAAAAAATCCTGGCGAGGCAAAGGACCTTGGAGCGCATTTAAACACGTCCTCAAAAATTGCACGCCCCTTTTCGATATCTCCAGCAGATTTTTTTCCGCAGGTATTCATCCACCGGTAGTGGCCGTATCCATGCAGCCCGACCTCGTGCCCACGCTTCTCGATGCCCCGAAGCTCGGTTTTGTGCTCCTCCATAAGCTCTGGCCCTATAAGCCCCCTTAGAAGGTTTAAAAATCCAAAGCGCGAGGGCCTTGCCTTTTTCAGGTCCCAGGGCCGTTTTAAATATTTAAACAGGTTTTTTCCTGTCTTGTCAGGGCCCATGGCAACAAAAAAGGAGGCCTTTACCCCGCAGCCGTCAAGCAGGTCAAGTGTTGCCGGGAGGGCATCTATGTCTCCAATCGAGTCTATGTCTACCCGGATTCCGCCTAGTTTAAGCATAATACTACATGCTTCTCAATAGATATTAGTCTATCGATTTTTGGGACTCGGAAAAGCCATGCTCAAGTGCCTCAAGGCCTGCATCGTAAGTCCTTGTTATACCGTCTCTTAATGTTACTTTTGGAGACCACCCGAGCCTGCCCAGTTTTTCTATCGAAATGTCGAAGGTTCGCTCCGGCGTTGCATCCCGGGGAGGCCCGTGTATTATTTTTATGGCTCTTGTTTCATCCTCAAAGATATCCTTAACAAGCCGCGCAAGCTCGCCAACGCTTGTATTTTCAAAGCTCCCTACATTGAACTTCTCGCCCTTTGCCTCTGGCGTAACAGACGCCCCGAGAAAACCGATAATATCGTCTATATGGACAAAGTTTCTCTTCTGCTTCCCGCTGCCGTGGACCGGTAGCGGTTTTCCTTCGAGAAGGCATCTTATGAACGTTGGGACAACGGTCCTCCACTTCACGTACGTTCCTTTTCCGTAGATGTTGGAAAACCTTAAAATTACTGTCCCAAGCCCCCGGGAATTGTATTCCTCGCACAGGGCCTCGCAGGAGGACTTCTGCATCCCGTAAATATTTCCAGGCGAGCGTGGCACGTCCTCAGTTACCACCTCAATCTCGCTATTTTCATATACGGCTGCGCTGGATGCGAAGATAAAGTAGTCCACATTGTGAAGTGACGCTTCAAGGAGATTTTGGGTGCCCCCAACGTTTATTCCTTCTGACCTCTCCTGATTGTTGCTACAGGCGAGAACTCCGGATATTGCCGCAAGGTGATATACTATGTCAACGTCTCTCATCATCTCTTTTACGTCCCCCTTCTTCGTAATGTCCCCTTTTAAAAGCTCAACTCTACTGCTTTTTTTTATCAGATTATAGTTTTCTTCTTTTGCTATGAGAAAGTTGTCTATGCCCCTGACCTCATACCCGTCAAATTTTTTGTCCTCTAAAATGGTGTTAATGAGGTGTCCTCCAAGGTAGCCTCCTGCGCCGGTTACAAGGATTCTTCCCATGCCTACGTTCTCCACTTCACCTTTGGAAGTATGCACTCCTTTTTTTCGAGTATCCGCTCCTTGTATCCCATGAGGTCGCCAAGCATAGTTGCGAGCTCATCTTTTAGGAGGCGCGTCGGCTTAAATCCCAGGGCTTTTAGTTTCTCGTGCTCTGGCGCGTAGTGGTGCTCGCCTGCCTCCACCCTGGGATTTTCCACAGGCTCGATTTTGACATGAAGTCCCTTCTTTTCTCCTGCCTCTTTTACCTTCTCTGCAAGGTC
>JAZFTU010000045.1:0-8429 GCA_036446855.1 Hydrothermarchaeaceae archaeon (SeqCode)
TGGAGACCCCTTAATAATTTAAACCCAATGAAAAGAAACAAAGCCGAGATTTTAAAAGGAAAGTTATCACGACAGGATATAAACGGGGGCACTAAAATATCTTTTTCTATTAAGGACAGATACTATGACTATGTGTTAGAAATATTAGAGTTAAACGAAGATTCCGTGATGGAGGACGTTTACGATAAAGATAAATATTTCTTAGTAATTGAAGGGGATTTTCTGATTTCGTCTGACGGTATCAAAAAACAGTGCAGTAAAAATGATTATATTGTAATAGACAAGAACACAGCCTTTGATATAAAAACTAAAACAAAGAGCAGATTGTACACCATTAGCTAGACGATGATATATCCCTTCACTTTCTCCTTGGACAGCTTTGTGTACTCGTCTTTAGGATGGATGATTGCGAGGTCGATTGTTTCTTCTGTCGGCCTGCCATCCTTCACCTCGCGCAAGACCTAAGGAGCCAGCTTCACCGCCTTGCCTCTACTCACTTTCCCTGAGTACTTGGTCTCAACAGACCTCCAACGGGGTACTCTGCCACCCCCCACCATTGTGTGTAAAGCTGCATAAAATCGCATGTGACTTTTGAAAGCATCCTCACGCCCACCGCAATATTTAAGAATGATAAGAGTAAAAACAAGCAGAAGAGAAAAACAAGCAATTTAACATTGCCCTGCTATTCTAGAGGTGAAGCAGATGAGCGATGTGAAAACGGCTTTTTTTGAACAACAATATATCAAATTTAAAACTATGGAGTAGAAAGATGAAGGCAGTGATTCTTGCAGCCGGTAATGGAAGTAGGCTGAGGCCTCTCACATATGAAATTCCCAAACCCCTCGTACCCATGGGGGGTGTCCCGCTAATTGAGAGGATTGTACTATCAGCACGGGAAGCCGGGATAAAGGAGTTCTTAGTGGTTCTGGGATATTTAGGAGACAGACTGAAAAAGGAGCTGGGCGACGGAAAAAAGCACGGGGTAAAGATCGAATACGTGGAAAACGGAGAGTGGGAGAAGGCTAATGGTGTTTCAGTCTATAAAGCCGGGCATGTGTTAAAAGAAAACTTCATTCTCTTAATGGGCGACCACCTTTTTGACCCTCGAACGCTATCTGTTTTTAAAGATTTTAAGATCAGCGCCAAAGAGAGCGCCCTCTGCGTTGATTATAACACTGGACGAGTCTTTGATGTAGACGATTCCACCAAGGTTTTGGTGGAAGATGGAAAAATCAGAAAGATTGAGAAGGATTTGAAGCGATACAATGCCATAGATACTGGCATGTTCCTGTGCTCCCCCTATCTCTTCGAAGTTCTAGAAGAAAATATCAAGAAGGGAAAATATTCGTTGAGTGAAAGCATCCAAACCCTTGCCAATCAAGACCTCATGAAGGCCTACGACAAAAAGGGATTCGCCTGGTTTGACTTGGACACAAAGGAAGACATGGAAAGGGCAGAATCCCTCCTCCAATCCAATTAGCCTGTTTCTTGAGAGAAAAAGCGATGTTCGACAGCGAAAAAGGGGTATATAAAAACTTAATTTTTCGTAAGTATGAATCAATTGGAGATAGAATCAGAGAACACGTTGCAAGCATGGTTTTAAAACTTCCAATGTCCATAACCCCAACCCAGATGACGATAGTGAGTTTTATCTTGGGCATACTATCCGCTATTAGTTTTGCTCTATCCAATCTTCTGATTGGAGCGGCCCTATATTATATCTCTGATGTACTTGATGGCGTGGATGGCATAATCGCGAGAAGAAGAGATATGTCAACACCTTATGGCGCATATCTTGATTCTTGTCTTGATAGATATGTGGATGTGGCCATCATATCGGGAATATGTGTTTATTTGTCCCACATCGAATACATTTGGCATATCGGTATTTTCGCAATAATAGGCACGGTTATGCTGAGCTATACAACTCACAGAGCAGAGGCGTTAGGCAAAGTAGTTTTACCCGAACCTATTCCCTGGCGTAGAAGAACCAGGATGCATAGTGTAGTTATCGGAGCAATTCTGAACCAACTGTTTTTTTCGCTTATAATCCTTGCATTGATAGGTAACCTAAACGCATTATGGAGGATTATGCCAGGGATGCTCAAGGATTTCAATTCTGTCGATGGAAGAACCAAAAAATTCTTGGCAAAGACAACGCTAAGAAAATTCCATGAGGACACTGACCTCAAAAAAGAATGAGGTGGGTATATGAGCAATATTTGCTTTACGCATGGGAGAGCAGGCAGAGGGATAAGGAGAGGATAGACAGATGGGAGATATTTATTGTGTGGAAAGGAAAATTGAGGGCATTATTAAAGAATCCCCCGTCCCAGAAGATCTGATTCATTCGAAGAATACCTTAGAGTGGCTGCTCAAATTAAAGGCTGACGCAGACAATGCCTTTAAAATCGCTGCCTTGGGCCATGACATAGAAAGGGCCGTGGAGGAACGGAAGGTGAGGCGCGAAGACTACCGAAAATACGACGAGTTTAAAGATGCCCATGCCTTGAACAGTGCCGGGATTCTCGCAGAAATAATGGAAGAGTTCGAGATGCCCGAGGACCTAGCTGCCGATGTCTTTTTCCTGGTGCGACATCATGAAATAGGAGGTACGAGACGTGCCAACCGTTTGAAGGCCGCAGACACAATCTCATTTTTCCATGTAAACTTGCCCCATTATTTCATGCGCGAGGGTGAGGAAGAAACAAAAAGGCGGTGCATGTGGGGCCTAAGAAAGCTACCAGTCGCCCTGAAAAAGGTGGTGGCCGGGTTTGATTACCCGAACCAAGAGATAGCAGCCATTGTGAAGAGCTGTTCTGACCCCCATCCCACGAGTCCTAGATAAAAGGACGGTCAATGGCTTGTCCCTCTTACGACTTCGGATTTATCTGCGCCAATCGAGAGTAAATTTAAATGGAAGCATGGGCGAAAGTGGGCTATTTAGTTGAGGACTTTGAACCTACGCTTAAGAAGCCCCTCGTGGAAGGCTGAGATAAGCTTTTACCTGGACTAAAATAAGCTGTCCGATGAGATTTTTGTATTGCATAGTTCATGCTACTGTCAGGTACAATAGGATGCCTCCAACCATGCCATTGACACGTAGCAGGTTCCACGTTTTGTCAATCTTCTTGTTGGAAGGGTGAGTTATAACGGAGTAGTAATAAAGCAGAGAAGGTATGAAGAGGAGAGGAATGAAAAACATCTTCGGGTCTAGTAGCTTTGCCAAGATTAGAAACTCAAAATATACCATCGTTGATATAAATAACACGAGTGAAAGGAGCATTGACTTCTTAACGCCTATTAATACGCTGACCGTAACGTCTCCGTTCCTTCTATCTTCTTCAATGTCTTTTGCTGTTTGGAAAGGATGCGTAAGCCCACATAATAAGCCAAACAATAAAGCAAAACTTGTCCCGGTCAAATCTATTGAATTTATAGAGCTGTATCCTATGAAAAATGGAGTCGAATAAAGCAGTGTTATCGTAATAATATCCAGGTAGGGCCTAGATTTAGTCCGGAATGGAGGAACGTGATAAACGATGCTGAACACAAGTAACATGGCACCACCGATTAGCCCTTCGAATGAGACCAGCCCCAAAAACGTTAGGCCGATAACGCCCAAAACTATCGACCCTGCCAAACTTTCTTTAAAACTTAGTTCCCCTCTTGCTACAGGATTCATTTTTGAAGGATGCCCTTTGTCAGACTCGATATCATAGGTATTATTAAGAGAATAGCCGCTGGCGAACAAAAACAAAAGGCCCAGGATTACCAATGAAACAGAACGTATCATAACTTCTGGATTAAATGCGTAAGAAGCAACTGCACATACACCTATCCAGTGCCACCACTGGGATATACGCGTGTTCCTGAAATATGCTGCAACTTTCATGTTGATCGAATATGACTCGCATGTTATATCTTTTTTTTGTAAGGTTGCCCACTTTTTTTTAGATTTGAGAGAAGTTTTTTAGTGTTGGAAATTTTGATTTGTTCGGGAGTTATATTATTTATTCTATCCAATACCTTTTTTAGAAAAGGCATGTTTCTTTACAGGAAAAAGGTGGGCCCGGAGGGATTCGGAACGGCCTTTTTCTCGCTCTGCTCCAAAAACCCCGGGGAAAAAGGAGCTTTGAGCGTAGCGAGAAGCGGGTTTTTGAGGTGAAGACCTTTTTCCACAAAAAGGGATTCAAAGTGGGCCCGGAGGGATTTGAACCCACGACCACTCGGTTATGAGCCGAGCGCTCTAACCAATCTGAGCTACGGGCCCTCTGATTAGTAAAAGTTATAATTAGAACGGCTAAATGTTAAAATAATTTTCGGTCGACAGTAGCAATAACTTTAAATAATTTGTTTTCATAAAATATATCAGTTGTTAAAGTTAGACAAAGCGTCTTTCTTTTCCAGGTGATGAATTGACCGATGTAACTCCTCTGGTAAATAGAGCAATTTCACTGCTTGACGAGATATCGTCGAAACAAAAAATAGACATAAAAAGGATTAAAATAGACAGGGGATACTTTGAATCAAAGTACCTGGGGTTTATAGAGAACCTAGGAGCGCTGAAAAAATTAAAAGATGAGATGGAGCAAAGGGGATTTGATTCACCATATTTTGCTATCGGAATGGGCAGATACGGAACTTCTGTATCCAAGAGCAGCTACAGGCGTGAGGATGTCGAGGACCAGCGAGACGTTGCCAGGCACAAGATGTTCTTTAGGGCCAATGCATCACTAAAAAAGGGAACTTTTGAGCGCACCAAATGCGCGATAGCATCGCATAACATCGTAATTGGCCACATCGAAGAATTTGTCTCCATCGACTGTGGGTGCAAACGAATGTCCAGGGGGAAGGAAGTAACCAAGATTTTAAAAGAAAAAGGAAAATTCGTATGCCCCAAGTGCAAATCCCATAAGGGCGAGCTAAAAGAAAACGACCAGGGGGTCTACAGGATGGAACTTCTCCCTCACCTGCCCTACGGAGGCGAGTTTATACTGGAGATATCAAAATTTAGCCCTTCAGAGAGGCTAGCATATCGTGAGCTCATGGAAACGCTTAGAGAAAAGAAAAAGGGCAGAATAAAGTCGGCCACGGTAACCTTCAAAATTCCAAAAAACGGTAAGTGGAAGAAAAAGAAAGAGCAGGTAGTTGTAAAAAAGGGATTAAAACTTGATTACGAAAGTATTCTTAGAGAAAAATACGGGCGCATAGTAATAGAACACATAAGATACCACCATGAAAGGTCCATCCTCGTAAGCGGAAAGTACAACAGGCAGGCGCTTGCAATTGCATACACCAGAATATTAAAGGAAAATCGAGAAAAAATCCTGGATTTTCTACTTGAATTTTCAGTAGATGTAAACAAGCTCAAAAAATACGAGGCTCTAAGGGGGCAGGCTGAATCAAAAATGTACGAGGGAGTCGTTTCCCCGTCAATTTCTCTGGACATGAGGATATCTGAAGAGCAAAGAGAGCATATGGATGAGTTTGAAGAAGAACTTAAGGAGGCGAAACTTACTGATGAGCGCGGGAATCTTCTCCCGGAGCTGGAATCAGCGATAGAGTACAGGCAGAAAATCAGAAGAGAGATGCTGATAAAAATACCTAAAGCCCTTTTTGCATGGGACATATTCAAATTTTTATTAATAAAGCCTTACAGGGAGCGAAGATATGCAAGCATATTTCCCGGCCTTCAGCCAATTCCTGAAAAAGAGCAGCTTGAAAAGTCTCTTCACATTCTAAAGGAAGAAAACATCGTAAAATCTATAGAAAGATTTATCGATAGGGACATTATCTCCATAGAACATTCCCACGAAATAGTATTTAAAAAATTTGAAATAGAGGACATTTTGCAGGATTATCTAAAGGTAACATCCTCAAGAGCCGTGGGTGGAATCGCCCTCTATATAAGTTCTGAGCTTAGTCTAAAAACATGCTCCGATATTACTTCAAGTAACATATCAGAACTAAAAGAAGTCTTGAAAGTTATGATAAGACTTGGGAGGAGGGATGTGATTCCGAAAGAGAAGCTTGAGGGCCTAGACGACATCAGAAACATTAAAATATCAAAAAAGGCAGAAGAATTTTTGGCCCTTGTAAGGTGAATATATGAAGGAAACTGTTGTCTTGCGTTCTAGCCAAAAAGATGTGCTTATCGGAGAGATTAATAAAAAGCTTGATGATAGCACAATAAAGGTGCACTTAAGCGTGAGGCCGACCATAAATATCCTCGCCTCGATACTTACGGCCGCACCAAACGTAAAGACCGTAACCTGTCCTCCCAGCCTATATGAGAGAACTCCAAAAAAGATCATGAGCGCTCTAAGTAAAATAGGCATCGCATTTGAGGCGTTTCTTCTAACTCCAGGAAGGCCAAGATCCCACCCCAATTGGAAGATAGACAAGGTCTATGGCCTGGAAGGAGAAGGATACTCGGCAAAGGAGATAAGCGATAAGCTGGACATACCGCTTACTACTGTGTATTACTACCTAAAAAAAGAGTAGACAGGCGAAAACTTCATAAAAGAGCAAGAAAACCCATTTTACCTGTGAATTTATCTAGAGCGAATCATGCCACCGTAGCTCAGTAGGTAGAGCACCTGGCTGTTAACCAGGTGGTCGTCAGTTCGAGTCTGGCCGGCGGCGCTTTTTGTTATCATGGGTTAAGTAGAAGGATAAAGTTAGAATGGCCTTACTCACGCCATAGAGGCCCTTTTTTAATATGGAAGGTATTAAGTCACTTGCGTTCTATGAAAAATCCTTTAAGCTCGACAAGGAATATAAGGGCAGGTATCACTTCAAGCCTTCCAGCCCACATGTTTAGGATATATGCAACTTTTAAAAGCGCTGGCATGCCAACTTCAGTTATCCCACTTGTCTGTCCGACCAGCATGAGTGCTGAAGATGCCTCAAAGAAAGATTCGATGAGAGGATATCCATAAGCCATCGCAAGGAGTGTAGTCAACGAAACAAGAACCAAATGTGCAAAAACCAATACAAAGACCTCACGGAAGTTTTTGTCATCAGCAATTCTTTCTTCCATGTGATGAAATTTACTCACAACTATAGTGCCCTCCGGAGCAAGAACTCTTTTTATTTCAGACCAGATTGCCATTGAAATTAGGGCTATTCTGATGCGTTTTAAGCTCCCTGCTGTCGAGCCCGCGCTTCCGCCCAGGAAAAATGTGAGTACAAGAAGCACAGTTGCAAACTGGCTCCAAACCATTGAGATATTGGCAGGTGATTCTATCATCCATCCAGTATTGGTAAAGGCGGAAACGAGATGAAAAACGCCCACCCTAACTGCATGAGGGGTTGAAGAGTATACCGTGGCGAGCCCCCATACCATCGGTATAATAAAGATGATAAAAAGCAAAACACCGACTTTGTGTTCAATATTTTTTACAAGTTCCCCTAGATTGCCCCTAAGGGCTGCGTAGAGGACCAGAAAATTCAACGAGCCAACAATCATTACCACCATCAGAACAACCTCAATCAGCACGCTGTTAAAATATCCAACGCTTTCCGCATGAGTCGAAAATCCTGCAGTGCTTATTCCTGACATCGCGTGGGTGATGGCATCGAACCAGTTCATACCTGCCAGGTGGAGTGCGATAGTGCTTACCAAAAGAAATCCAAGGTATAGTATCCAGAGCATCCTAACAGTCGAAATCATGCTAGCTCCAATTTTATCGGTTCTGGTTTCTGAAGAATAGAACGCCATGCTTTCGATACCCGTGCCTGCCTTCGAGAGCACGACAAGCGACATCACCACGATTCCCATCCCTCCAACATATTGCATCAGGTGCCTCCAGAGGTTTATGCTGTGTGGGAAAGTATCTGCCCCCCCACCAATCGTCGTAAGTCCAGTTGCCGTCCAGCCAGACATCGCTTCGAAATACGCATCAAGAAACGTGGGCGCAACCGGCCCAAGAGGCACAGCGCTAAAGAGTGCGATAACCAAATAGGCAAGCGCAGTAACCGCAATTGCGTGCCGTAGCTTCATCTCACGTTCACTCTCAAAAAGCTTCCACAGCCCCATACCTGTAGCAAGCATCAGGATAAAACCGAGGATAAATCCGGCGATGTATACATACTCTTTGTACAAAATAGCAGCAACAATCGGAATAAAGAACGTGGGGCTCGTTATAGTAAGTATCAGCCCTAAATTGCTCAATACTAACCCGAGATCCCTTGTACTTAAAAACCTTAACATTCAGTGGTCATCCCCTTATACAATCAATAATATATGGGCCCCATTACATATTTTTTCACGGCTGATTATTCTCTTCAGTATTAATACATATAAAGAAAGTTGTGTGAATTGAGTTTAAATCTACTGTTACCCTCCCGATTACCTCTTTCTAAAGTTATGGTTTACAAAAGTGTGGAGCATTATCTGCACGCTTGCCAGGGGATTCTTGATT
>JAZFTU010000046.1:0-3048 GCA_036446855.1 Hydrothermarchaeaceae archaeon (SeqCode)
TTTGATTCAGGGAGAGGGCGCTGATCATTTGCAAACATTTTTGAAAAAATTTTTTAAATAATTATATTATAAATCATATATCTTATAACATATATTTTATACCATACAATTATCAGAAAAATAAAAAGTAGTAGTAGAAGTAAGTAGTATTTAAAAAATTACAATATTCTTTTAAAAGTGCAAACATTATTTTAAATGCTATTTAGACCTTAATTTTCACAGGTATCAGATCATAGGTCAACTCAAAAAAGTCGCTTAGAAACGCTCTCCCGAGGTCGGTTTTTTGGAAGTTTTATTTGTTGTAATCCTTTACGTACCAATCCAGGAGCTCGTAGTACTCTCCAGGGATCTCGTGTTTCTCGGGCCGTGTTTTGCTGCCCTCGCGGTAGGGGTGGTAGTCATCCCCGTCCCGGAAAAGTCGATATCCTTTATTGTCTGTCTTGTAAAGTATCCGGTAGTTATTGGGATTGGGCCTCTTGTTGGCCACCGAGTGCATGTAGCAGTGGATCTGTACTGTCGGCCTTAGCCTGCCGAAGATGTTCTCCTTTGCGACCCTGTCCACAATCTGGGTTACAGTGAAAGATTCGCTATCCGGGTTTTCCCTGTGCAAAAGAGCGGTTGCGATCCAGACTTCGTCGGCCGCGCTGATTTTCGTCATAATACTATTTTCTTCTACTACTACTTAAAACTTTGTACTTTCATGCCAAAAACGGCTCGTTTTCACCCCTGGTCCCGGTGAAGTTCAATGCAAATGGCCGTCCAGGGAAGAAAAAAACGCTTCATTGGTCCCGGTAGAAGCGTGATTTCGCTGGAAATTCGCCATCGTTACGTATGGGAGCCCTTCCGTAACATATATATGAGCGGCAAAGCCGCCGTCATATCAATGACAGACAAAAAAGCGTTCAAAGCTGCCCTCTACGTCCGGGTCTCCACAGAAGATCAGGCCACAAAGGGCTCTTCAATAGATGCGCAGGTCGAGTTCCTTGGAGAATGGGCGGCAAAAGAAGGATACGGAGTCGCCGGGACGTACGTAGACGACGGTTACAGTGGGAAGAATCTGGATAGACCGGCACTGCAGCGGTTGATAAAAGACGCAGAGGCCAGCAATTTCGACATTGTGCTCTGCTATCACAACGACCGGCTTTCCAGAGATACCAGAGATGCCCTTGCAATCACTCAAGATCTGCTAAAGCATGAGGTGCGTTTCAGGTTCAGCAATCTGGACATCGACCTCACATCCCCTGAAGGGGAGCTGCTCTTCACCATGCAGGCCGGCTTTGCCACGTATTTTAGAAAAGATCTGGGAAGGAAAACCAAGTTTGGCATGCAAAAATTAAAAAGGGATGGTTACTGGATGGGCAGGGTCCCGGACTTGTTCAAAAAAGAGCGTGATAAGCATACCAGGATACTGCCTACGGACACGGTGAAAAGAATTCTGGAGCTAAAAAAAGCCGGCAACAGCTTGCGAGATATAGCCGAAATTATGAGCGAAGAGACCGGAAAGCCGCTGAACCATGTCAAAATATGGAGAACTTTGAAGATTTACAAGTCATTGGAGGGGGCCCGGAGCGAGTAATCATTTATATTTCTTCAGTGCCGATTCGATTTCACCGACCAGGGACAACGCACCAGATTTCAGGCCTTTGCCTGCTTTATCCTTTGGCCTGAGCCTCTGTATCAGCGATTTGTACCTTCCCAGAATTCTCGAATATTTCGCGACCTCTTTCTTATTCAGTTTTTTGGACCGCACATCGCTCGCAATTGATGCCAGCGAATCCCCGTACCTCTCAAGTTTTTCGTGTGTAGGTGTGGTCCTGGTAGAAGCCCTGATTTTACCCTTCTTTTTAAGAGTATTCTCGAAATCTAAAACTATCTTTGCGAGCCGTCCCCCTCTCGCTGTAAGTTTGATGTATTTTGTCCTGCCTTCCTTTGTGAACTTTACTATTCCAAGGCGCTCCATCTCATTTAGCAGGTTGAATGTATGGGCATACGTGCCCCTTATGCTGTTTGCGATCTCTGTAATATTCTGATTATTGCGTTTATTAAGGGAAATGAGTATCAGTTTCCCCTTTTCGTGAAAAAATATATCACCCATAATATATTATGTATTATATAATAATATATATGTCTTTCGCCAATACAAAAATGCTTGCAAAAAAGATTATAAATGATGGAAGACTATAGATATTACATGAAAAACGTGGGGGGCATAATGACCAAAAACGTCAAGACCATTACGCCAGATGACATCATGGAAAATGCAGCGGAGCTGATGAAAAAACACAGGATTGGATGTCTGGTGGTCGTGGATAAAGACAAACCGATTGGCATTGTTACCGAGAGGGACATAGCATACAAAATCGTTGCCGAAGGGAAGGGTGGAGACATAAAAGTCGAAGAGGTCATGTCGAAGGACCTAAAAACCGTGGGTGAAGATAAATCTCGGGTAGACGCCGCAAAACTCATGGCGTCCCACGTCATCCGCAGGCTGCCTGTGCTCAAGAAGGGGAAGCTTGTGGGAATAGTAACTATAGAAGATATAATGAAATCAGAAAAAATCGGGGAGGACCCCAGCGCTTATTCGTTTACCTAGACGTCCACTTTAAAGTCCCCATAAGCCAGATTTTCTATTTGGTGCATTGCAGCAAAATCCTTTTCTATACCTCTAAAGTTCTCGGGTATCACGGCCCTTTTTATCGGGGCTTTCAAGCTTATTTTTAGGTCCTTTTTTATTTTCCATATAGCGCTGTTGAGACCCTCGAGCTCGTCTGTGGTGAATTTCGGTTCGTACCTTTCTTTCGGTTCCGGAAACGATGCGAGATTTAGATCTTCCCCTAGGAGTTCCATATATAATTTGTAAGTAATCATAGGGATTACAGGGTACAGCAACTTGAGAATATTTTCCAAACAGTTGTTCAGTGTGTAGATTGCCCCGTTCTGCTCCTCTTTGCTGAACCGCCCCTCCTGGTTGTATGCCCGGTTCTTTACAAGCTCGAGATAATGGGATGCGAAGGTTTCCCATATAAAGTGCTTTATTCTGGACGTGGG
>JAZFTU010000047.1:0-3144 GCA_036446855.1 Hydrothermarchaeaceae archaeon (SeqCode)
TCTTAATTTCTCTTTTGAGGACTTTCACAACGGGCTCAGACATTATCAGACCGGCGATTACAAAACGGTTGGTTACTTGGCTCTCTTCGTGAACTTGTTTAAGCGCCTCTTTTTTTACACCCTCTCTGCTAATTGAATAGATTTGTTCAATCGCTTTTTTATTTCTGGCGTTGACTTCCAGAAGATTAAGTGTAAAAACTCTCTCGACCGTAACTGGTTTTCTGAATAGCACTTTATAGGCATTCCACTCGACACCGTTTGTAAGAATAACCCAGTCTGTTCCCTCATTTGAAGCATAGTCTTTTGCTTGTTTCAGATGTTTTTCGTCTAGAGGTATCCCAACTCTCTTTACTTCGATTAGAATATGTGCTTCCCCGTCTATCTTAATCCCTAAATCACAATAAGTCCCTTGAGTTTCATACTCCTTTGTTATTTCGGAATATTTATCCCAACCCATCATGTCAGCTAACATATCTCTAATAATTGACACAGTGTCCGCTTCTTTGATGTCTTTGTCTTTTGCTGTCTTCAAAATTCGCTTATATTTTGATAAATTAGATTTAATCCTATCCTCTACTTTTTTAGGTACGTATACAGCCATCTTCCAATACCTCCACATCCCTCAATCTCAATTAGTACATAAAAAAGTTGCGGGATTGAGGAAAGTTTAATATTCCATTTCCCCGCATGATTAACCCAAGCATGAAAAAAATACAATTCGATGGCGGAGCAGTGCCCAATCCCGGAGCGATGGGCATTGGAATTGTCCTACTGGAGAACGATGAAGTAATTGCAAAATTTTCAGAAAAGTTAAAGGATATTGGTACGAATAACATAGCTGAATACACTGCATTATTGAAAGGGATAAAAAAGGCCTTGAGATTGGGTTGGAAAGATGTTACTATAGAGGGGGATAGCAAACTTGTGATCAGCCAGGTAACCGGGTCGTGGAAAGTTAATGATGAAAATTTAAAAGCCCTTCACAAAAAAGTTAAAAACGCACTATCCCATTTTGATTCCTACAAATTCAAGAAGATTCCAAGAGCGAGAAATTCTTTGGCAGATGAATTGGCATCCGAAGCATTGGATGATAATAAAATCCCAAAACGTCCGAAGATAATTAAATCTGACGAGATCATTGGTACAAAATGTCCCAAATGCAAAATGGAATGTAAATTCAAATGGCAGAGATTCAAAAATGGCACTAAACATATTCGAATGGAATGTCCGTGCCACGGGTTTGTGAAGTATGCCCCTAAAGAAGAACCATTCATGACAGAGGCCAATAAATACAACGAAAAAGTTTAATATAAAGTGGCGCATAGTCCACCCTATGAAACTGCCTTTTGACCTGAAGGACATAAAGCCCGGCCAGTTCGCATATCTCACGAAAAGGAAGCTCACGAATAAAGAGGGGGAAGAGACCGGCGAGATAATCCTGTGGAAGGAGAAAGGAAAAGAGGAATCTCAATACGTTATGAACTGCCCCTACTGCAACGTTGAGCAGGAGGGCAGCGCGGTACTGGTCAAACGCCCGTACAGGCTCAGGTGTTCCAGCTGTGACAGGAGCATCACCCTGCCAAAGCTTCAAAAAGCGGGAAAAAAATAATGCGTATACTCATTCTAATTCTTCTCGTTCTGGCTGCGGGTTGTATATCAGATAAGGCCCCGGATGATACTGACACCGCCGCTCTGGTTTTGGAGAATGGGGACTTCGTGAAAATGGATTTTACCGGGAGGATAACGGAGACGGGAGAAGTGTTCGATACTACCTACGCCAAAGTGGCCTTCGACCCTGCTATAGAAAAGATGGACAGATTCACCCTCAACAGCCAGTACGACCCGATAGAGTTCACGTCTGGAAAGGGCCAGATGCTTCCTGCACTCGAAGAGGGTATGATAGGTATGAAAGTCGGTGAGGTGAGAAACATAACACTGACGCCGGAAGAAGGATACGGCGAGTGGTATCTCGAATATACAATGACGACGCCAAGGGTTGCGGTCGTGGCGAGATTAATCAATGTTTCCCTTTTGGATTTTGTGATGAATATAGGTAAGGAACCGGAGATGGATGAGAGTATTCAACTCAATTACTGGACAGCGAAGGTTGTAGATATCTCCAACTCCACCGTGACGCTCCTGAATGAGCCCGATGACGGCACAACTATCGACACCCAGTACGGTCCCGCGGCCGTCACTTTAAACGATACGCACATAACGACAAACCTCGACCTGGAGTCCGGCACTGTAATCACGACTCTCTTCGGCGAAGGAGTTATCTCGGACGTAAACGACACAGATTTCACCGTTGACTTTAACCACCCTCTTGCAGGCATTACACTTGTATTCGAAGTCAGGGTCCTTGACATCATAAAGGCCGAACAGATGCTCGCACAACAGATAGTGTGGACCGATTACGAGACCGGGCTTGATAGGGCAAAAAGCGAAAAAATGCCAGCAGTCATCGTCCTTTATCTTGAGGGGTGCCAGGCCTGCGAAGCGCTGGACGTTATAACGTTTTCAAACCCGGTAGTGACAGAGCTAAAAGACCAATTCGTGTGGATAAAAGTGGACGTGTCAGCAAATCCGCAAGTTGGCAGCGAATATGATGCGAAAAGCTATCCGACTGTAGTCTTATTGAACCGGGGCGCAGAAGGGTCAAAGAAGATAACCGGGTACATATCACCTGCCGATTTAAGGAAAGAACTGGATGCTCTAGTGTAAGCCGCAATGCGGGGGTGGCCCGAGAGCCCTGGGAAAAAGATTAATAAAACTTCATGCCCATGGTAATTCACAATGCGGGGGTAGCCGAGTGGCCAAGGCGACAGACTCAAGATCTGTTGGGTTAGTCCCGTCGGGGGTTCGAGTCCCCTCTCCCGCATTTTCAAACGCCTGAAAGAAGACAGGAGACAAAGAATTGAAAGTTGTAATCCTCGGTGCAGGCTTTGCAGGGATTTACACTGCAATTAATTTAAAGAAACTCGATAAAAAGCTCGACGTAGCGCTGGTTGATTACAACAACTACCACCTTTACAAGCCCATGCTGCATGAAGTGGCGACCGGCAGCGTTGGGGCAAAACACATAGCACAGCCCATACACAAAATTCTGGAGGGAAACGGCTTCAAGTTTATCAGAGGGGTGGT